>CBJNAR010000779.1:0-2826 GCA_966434075.1 uncultured bacterium | reverse complement strand
CCCGAAGAATGGGCGACGGCGGTGATGGCGCGCTATGGGCCGGAGATCGTGGTGATCGGCCTAGGCGCGGCGGGCGCGCTGCTGGCTGTGCGCGGCGACGGCTTCCGGGGCCGGTTCCCCGCCGTGCCCACCCGGCCCGTCGCCAACACCATCGGGGCCGGCGACGCGCTCTTTTCGGCCTTCGTCCACTTCTACCACCGCGCCCCCGATCCCTACCAGGCGCTACAAAAAGCGCTGGTCTTTGCCTCCTACAAGATCGGCGAGTCGGGCGCGGCCGCCGGCTTCCTCACCGCGCCGCAACTGGACGCGCTCTACGCCGAAGTCTCGCCCGAACGCGGATAATCGCCCTCTCCCCCTTCCCGCGCCGGGAAGGGGGCCGGGGGGGTTAGGCCGGCCCCGCCTTGCCCCCATGGGCGCAACATGATACACTAGCGCCGTGAATGACCCCACCGACGATTACTACATCGGCTTTAACCTGGTCAAGGGCCTCGGCCCGGTGCGGCTGCGGCGGCTACTCGATACGTTCGAGGATGTGGCCGCCGCCTGGAAGGCGTCCCCCGGCGATCTCATGGCCGCGGGGCTGGACGCCAAGGTCATCGAGAACCTGCTGGCGACCCGCCGCGAGTTCGACCCGGCGGCGATCCGCGCCCGGCTGGAGAGCCTGGGCGCCGGGGTGCTGACCTGGGCCAGCCCCGGCTATCCCGACCGGCTGCGCCAGGTCGACAACGCCCCACCCGTGCTCTACGTGCTGGGCGAACTCACGCCCGCCGACGACTGGGCCATCGGCGTGGTCGGCACCCGCCAGGTCACGTCCTATGGTCGCGAAGTGGCCGCCCGCCTGGCGGGTGACCTGGCCCGCAGCAAGGTCACGGTGGTGAGCGGGCTGGCGCGCGGCGTCGATACGCTGGCCCACACTGCGGCGCTCGATGCGGACGGGCGCACGGTGGCCGTGCTCGGCTCGGGCCTCGACCAGCTCTACCCCGCCGAGAACCGCACCCTGGCCCGGCGGATCGCCGACGGGCGCGGCGCGGTGATCACCGATTACCCGCTCGGCACCCGCCCCGAAGCAATCAACTTCCCGCCGCGCAACCGCATCATCTCCGGCCTCAGCCTGGGCGTGCTCATCGTGGAGGCCGGCCCCGGCAGCGGCGCCCTGATCACCCACCGCTTCGCCCTGGAGCAGGGGCGCGAGGTCTTCGCCGTGCCCGGCTCGATCTTCAACGTGCAAAGTCAGGGCACCAACGATCTGCTCAAGCAAGGGGCCAAGTGCGTGACGCGGGTGGAAGACATCCTCGAAGAGTTGAAGATGGGCCTGGTGGCCGAGCATGTGCAAGCGGTCCTCGCCCTGCCCGAAGACCCCACCGAGCGCACGCTGCTGGCGTGGTTGCAACGCGACGCCGAGCCGCAGCACATCGACGCCATCGTGCGCGGCTGCAACCTGCCCGCCTACGTTGTCAGCAGCACGCTGACCATGATGGAACTCAAGGGCCTGGTGCGCCAGGTCGGGGCGTTGCAGTACGTGCCGGTGCGCTGAGGGCGCCGGGCGATCCCGCATGGCACGCGTTTGACAGGTGCCGGGGGCTGTGCTACAATCGGCCCAAGTGAAGAACCACTATCACGAGAGTGCGAGGGATCTGGCTTGTGGACCACTCGGCAACCTGCAGCGTGGCAAGGTGCCCCATCCAGCCCTGGTAGGGAAGATAGGCCGCGCCGCGGAACCCGCAACGCACTGATGCCTCTTCCCGCTGGGAGAGGTTTTTTGTTGACGTGAGAATCGTGCTTATGCCGCATACGTTTCGCCCGGCAACGCCGCCCGTACGCGCTGTTGCCACCCATGCCCAATATGCCGCATCGGCGCCGCACCACGCGCAGGCGCTGGAGCCGGGCTGTCTCTGTTGTGGCCGGGAGCGGGGCGCTACGAGCCGGCGCGCGGTCCCCTGATCGGGGCCGGCATCCGGCACAAGCCAGCGTCTAGCCCGTCGTCCTGTCCCCGGATGGCGGGTTTTGTTTCGCATAGCCCTGAGCCGTCCCAGATGGAACCATGATCGTGAATGAAATCGTCGCCCAACCACCGGTTATCGAAGTCGCGGAACTGAGCTTTCAGTATGCGGCGGCCACCACGCGCACGCTCGACAATATCTCATTCCAGGTGCCGGCGGGCAGCCTGTTGCTGGTGGCCGGGCCAAGCGGCTGCGGCAAATCGACCCTGCTGCGCTGCCTCAACGGCCTGATCCCGCATAGCTACAAGGGCACGCTCTGGGGCGAGGCGCGGCTGGACGAAGAGGACATCTTCCACCTGAGCCGGGCCGCGCTGGCGCGGCGCGTGGGCACCGTGTTGCAGGACCCGTCGCGGCAACTGGTCGCCAGCACGGTGGGCAGCGATGTGGCGTTCGGCCCGGAGAACCTCGGCTTGCCGGTCGATGAAATCGAGGCGCGCGTCACGCGGACGCTGGGGCTGCTCGGCCTGGAGGGCTTGCGCGAGCGCGAAACGCAGGCGCTCTCCGGTGGTGAGCACCAGAAGGTCGCCATCGCGGGCGTGCTGGCCTTGGACCCCACCGTGCTGCTGCTTGACGAGCCGTTGGCAAACCTCGACCCGCGCAGCGCCTGGGAGGCCCTGCAACTCTTCCGGCGGCTGGCCGACTCGGGCCGCAGCGTCATCCTGGTGGAGCACCGGGTCGAGGACGCGCTGAAGATCGCGCCTGAGCAGGTGATCCTGATGGACAACGGGCGCATCACGTACTACGGCGACGTGGCCGGCATGCGCGCGGCGGCCAACTACCACGCGGTCAAGCTGCCCGCTGCCTGGGTGATGGAGAAAGCCATGAC
>CBJNAR010000778.1:0-2827 GCA_966434075.1 uncultured bacterium | reverse complement strand
CGCTGTGGCAGCGCGGGCAGGCCAGGATCGACTCCAGGTCGATCTGGCGGGCCGGGCTGCGTTTCACCCGGCGCAGCGAGCGCAGTCCCTGGATCGCCGCGGGCGGCACCACCATCTCGCCGATGCTGGCCGCCGTGCGGTAGAGCATAGTCGGCAGGTTCTCGCGCGGCTTGACCAGGCGCCGCAGCCGCTTGGGGCTTTCCAGGTCCAGCGGCGACTCCTGGCGGATGGTGATCTTGATCTCGCCCTCCCACTCGTACTCGATCCAGAAGAGATCGGGCAGGCTGCGCTGGAACCGTGCATACCAGGGATTGTACTCGTACAGGTAGTCGAACAACTCGCCGAAGATATTCGGGTCGTCGTTCTTGGGGTGCAGCACCAGGGTATCGCCGATCTTATTCACATACCACTTATGGAAGGGCCAGTAAAACAGTTTTTCGGCGATCTCGGACGGCGAGGCGATATGCCCCGCGCGGGCCACGCGCATCAACTCCCGGCAAAAGCGCACGGGGTCGTCCATGTGCTCGATGATGTGCGAGGTGACGACATAATCGAAAGCCTTGTCCTTGAAAGGCAGGTCGTGGGCATCGGCCACGATCAGCGGGCGGTCGGCCCGGATCGAGCCGCCGCGCTCGGTGTCGTCGTCGATATAGCGGTCGCAGAGCACATCGGCCCGCGGGTGCGGACTATGGCCGCTGCCGATGTCGAGAACCAGATCGTTGGGACCAATTCGCATACGGTAAAAACCTCTCCAAACTACAGCTATATAGCGGCCCCGGCCACGGGCTGCACCACATGGACGGGCACCGCATCTGCCGCGAGCGCCGTGGCAATGGCGCGCGCCGCGTCTTCGGTGGGACAATAAACAAACAGGCTTGGGCCGGCGCCGGTCACGCGGACGGACTCGCCGCCCACGGCGACCACCGCCCGGCGCACGTCGTCCAACGCATCGAACGCCCGGAACACGGCATCTTCCAACCCATTGTACAGCATGGTGGTAGGCGGCACCTCGCCCGCCGCCAGCAGATCGACCAGCCGGCGGGTCAGTACGCCGTTGGTATGCTCATACGGGCGTAGCAGGTTGTAGACCAGGCGCGTCTTATCGCCGGTCGCCAGCGGCGGCGTCACCAGCACGAACCAGCCCGCCGTGAGCGGGCGCAGGGGCGTCACCTGCTCGCCGCGCCCTTCGACCAGGGCCGTGCCGCCGTGCAGGAAGAACGTCACATCGGACCCGAGCAGCGAGGCCAGGTTCTGCAACTCGCGCGGCTGCAAGCCCAGGTTCCAGAGCCGGTCGAGACCGCGTAAGGTCGCCGCGGCATCGCTACTGCCGCCGCCCAGCCCGGCAGCCACGGGGATGCCTTTCTCCAGCGTGATGCGCGCTCCGCCGGTCACGCCGCGGGCCTGCTGTAGCAGCCGCGCCGCCCGCCAGACCAGGTTGTCCTGGGGCTGGCTTGCCGGCGCGGGATCGGCGCAGTCGAGCACCAGTTCGCCGCCCGGCGCGTGCTCGAAGGTCAGCGTGTCATAGAGGCTGACCGCCTGCATCACGCTGGCGATATTATGGTAGCCGTCGGGGCGGCGGCCCAGGATTTCGAGCGTGAGATTGATCTTGGCCGGTGCCTGTAACTCGAAAGAATCGGTGGTGGTCATCGTCAGGTGGTCTCTCCCTCGGAGGTAGCGGGCAGCGCCGCGCTCAGGGTGGCCCATTCGGCCAGGGTTAGCGTCTCCGCACGGCGCGTGCCCGCGATTCCGGCCTGGGCCAGCCGGTCCAGCACCAGGGCCTTGGGCAGGCGCAAGCCGTCGGCCAGCGAGTTCGCCAGTTGCTTGCGCTTCTGGCCGAACCCGGCGCGCGCCACGGCAAAAAAGTGGGCTTCGTCGGCCACCGCCACGGGTCGGGCGTCCGATGGGTAGACATCGACGCGCACCACCGCGGACTCGACTTTCGGCGGCGGGTGGAACGCGCCCGGCGGCACCCGCAGCACGATGCGCGGCGCGCCGTAGAACTGCACGCTCACGGCCAGCAGGCTCATTTCGGGCGGCGCGGCCACGATCCGCAACGCCACCTCGCGCTGCACCATCACGACCATCCGGTTGGGAGGCTGATCCGCCGACAAGAAATGGCGCAGCACCGCCGACGTGATGTAGTAGGGCAGGTTGGCGACGACGCGGTAGGGCGCGTGCGGCGTGCCGCAGGAGTCCAGCAGGGTGGCGGGCGCCAGGTCGAGCACGTCGCCCTGCACCAGGTGAAACTGCGGGTAGGCGGCCATGCGCTCGCGCAGCAGCGGCAGGAGGGACTCGTCCAGTTCCACGGCCACCAGGCAGCCCTGCTGCGGGTCGAGCCGCCGCGCCAGTTCCTCGGTCAGCACGCCGAGGCCTGGCCCTACCTCCACCACGCGGTCGGTGGGCGCGAGGTCGGCGGCGGCGGCGATGCGGGCGGGTACGGTGGGATCGACCAGGAAGTTCTGGCCCAGGCCTTTGCGCGGGCGCAGGCCCGCTCCGCGCAAGATCCGCCCGCTATCCACGCGCTAGTAATCGGCCTCGGTGGGGTTCTCGAAGCCGAAGCCGCTATCGGCGGGCGGCTCGTGGCTCTCGTTGCTCCACAGCCCGCCGCGCATGACCAGGCCGGTGTTGCGCAACTTGAACGACAGCTCCTGGGCGATATTGCGCATGAAGATGTAGCCTAGGCGCGTGTCTTCCTCGCACAGGCGCTCGATATCGGCGCGGGTGATCGACAGCAACACCGAGTGACCCTCGCTCACCACGGTTGCCGAGCGCACCGCGTCGTCCACCATGGCCTGCTCGCCGACATACTGCCCGGCCATCAGCCGAG
>CBJNAR010000777.1:0-2827 GCA_966434075.1 uncultured bacterium | reverse complement strand
AAATATGCCTGATGAGGAACAGATCAGCCGGCTGGCCCAACTGGGGCTGAACGCCTACGAGGCGCGGGCCTACCTGGCGCTGCTGGGCAAGGAAAGCTTCAGCGCGTCCCAGGTGGCGGACCTTTCCGGGGTACCGCGCCAGCGCATCTACGATATTCTGGCGAGCCTGGTCGAGCAGGGGCTGGCGGTGAGCCGGCCTGGCCGCCGGGGCACCAAGTATGCCGCTGTGGCCCCCGGCGTGGCGTTGCAGGCGCTCCTGGGCCGGGCGAAGCAACAGGTGACGGCCCTGGAAGTGGCGACCAACAGCCTGATCACGACCCTGGCCTCGCAATATGCCGCGGGCAAGGGCGAGACGAGTCCGCTCGAATACATCGAGGTGCTGCGGGGGACGGCGGCGATCAACCAGCGCTTCGCCGAGATCCAGGCCAATTGCCGCCGCGAGATCCTGGTCTTCACCAAGCCGCCGTATGCTACCCCGCCCCAGGAGAACGTCGAAGGGCTGGAGACGCTCCACCGGCATGTGCGCGCCTGCTCGATCTACGAGTACGACGTGTTGCGCGACCCGGCCACGCGCGACGGCGTTGCCTACTTCCTGCAACAGGGCGAACAGGCGCGCTTTGTCGCCCACCTGCCGATGAAGCTGGTGGTCGTCGACGAAGCCATCGTCATGTTCGCCATGGAAGACCCCATTGCCGGGCGCACCGATCTGACGATCATGGTCATCGAGCACCCGCAACTCGCCGCGGTGCTAAAGATCGCCTTTGAAGCGCTCTGGGCGCAGGGGGAGACCTTCGAGGCTGCCTGTGCACGGCTCGGGATGGCCGTACCTGGCACAGAATCTGCTAAGGAGGTGGTAGCGATTCCCCAGTAGCACCACCCTGTGTGGTGTAAGCGAACAAGGAGATCTCCATGCGCCTACGCCGGCCGGTTGCGAACCTGCTCTTGCTCGGTTTGTTGCTGCTCACGCTCGGCCTCACGCCCCGCCCTGCTGCGGCCACGGCGGCCTTGCTCGATCCCGCGTTGGTGAGCCGCCTGGCAACCGCGCCGCCTGCCACGCCGCTCAGCGTCATCGTCACCTATGCCGCCCCGCCGTCCGCCACTGACCTGGCGCGGTTCGATGCGCTGGGTGTTATCTACGCGCCCCTCAACCGGTTGCCCATGGCCGGCGCCCTGGCGACCCCGGCCCAGATTAACCAGATCGCGCAGTTGCCGGGCGTCGTCTCGATCTATTTGAACCAATCGCTGCACTACTTCCTGCACGAAAGTGTGCCTCTCATCGGCGCCACGACCGTCTGGCAGGACTACGGGTTGACCGGCGCGGGCGTCGGCGTGGCCGTGATCGACACGGGCATCGACGCCACGCACGCCGACCTGCGGCTGCACCAGACCACCGCTCAAAACGTCAAGGTGCTGGGGCTGCAAGCAGCGGCGGGGCAGAATCTCTATGGGCTCAACCTGCCGGTCCTTTACCTGAACGATGTGCCCAATACCGACACGACCGGCGGCCACGGCACGCACGTCTCCGGCATCATCGCGGCGAGTGGGGGCGCCAGCGGCGGCTACTACAAGGGCGTGGCGCCCGGCGCGAGCCTGATCGGCCTGGGTGTGGGCGAGGGCATCGACATCTATACGGCGGTGGCCGGCTTCAACTGGGTCTTGCAGCACCGCCAGGAGTACAACATCCGCGTCGTCAACTGCAGTTGGGGCAACATCGTGCCCGGCTTCGACCCGCATGACCCGGTGAACATCGCGACGCAGCAACTCCATGACGCCGGGATCACGGTAGTCTTCGCCGCGGGCAACTCCGGCGCGAACACGAACACGCTCAACACCTACAGCGTGGCGCCCTGGGTCATCGGCGTGGCGGCGGGCGAGAAGGACGGGCACACCGTGGCCTTCTTCTCCTCGCGCGGCATCCCCGGCGACTCGTTCTACCACCCCACGCTGACCGCGCCCGGCTACCTGATCGCCTCCGACCGCACGGCCACGGGCGCCTTCGTGAACGGTGGCTCCACGGCGACCGACGCCGCGTTTATCGCGCCGCAATACCTGCCGTACTACACCGTCGCCAGCGGCACCAGCATGGCGGCGCCCCATGTAGCGGGCACCATCGCGCTCATCGTCCAGGCCAACCCCAGCCTCACGCCCGACGTGATCAAGCGTGTGCTGATCAACACCGCCCGCCCGATCCCCGGCGCGCAGGAATACGCGGCGGGCGCCGGGTATCTCGATGCCCTGGCCGCCGTGCAGACGGCGCGATCCATCCGCAACATCCACACCTACCGCGACCCGCGCACCGGGCGCGAGGAACAGGTCTATGACCTGGTCGGCACCTGGACCGGCACGGTCGGCCTGAGCGCGCCGGGGCTGCCCAGCAGCGACAGCCGCCAGATCGTGGTCGAACCCGGCACCGAGTCGCTCGAAGTGGCGATCGACTGGAACCTCGCGGGCACCGGCCAGACCGGGGTCGTCAGCGATCTCAACCTCTACCTCTATGACCCCAGCGGTCAACTGGCCGCCAGTTCCGAAGTGGTGCAGACGATCTACAACTACGCCAACGAAACGGTGCATGTGGACCTGCCGGTCGCGGGCACCTGGACGGCCACCGTCACCGGCTTCCTCAACGCGCCACAAGACTACAGCGGCACAAGTAGTGCCGTCGTCCTCGTGAACCCGTAGCCCGGCCCGGATCGCTGTTTGGATGCCCGGCTCCGGCCGGGCATCTGCATGTCTGCCACTGGATTCGTAAATACGAATAGTGTATCATGGGACGCACGGCTGGAGGCGGCGCGCCCGGCACCGGGGCGGCGGCCGGTTCTCTCCGGCT
>CBJNAR010000776.1:0-2829 GCA_966434075.1 uncultured bacterium | reverse complement strand
GTAACCGCCCTCCTCGAGCGCGGTGAGTATCCGGGTCAGCGTGGGCGGGCGCACGATGTGCAGGTTGGGGATCGCCAGGAGGCGTTGCAGGAAGATGTCGGTCTCCTGGATCGCCAGGTAGGCGCCGGGGCAGCGGTGCGCGCCGTCGCCGAAGCTCATCAGCATCGCGCCGATGCGGTCGCCGTGCAGCGGGCGCATGGGGCAGACAGCCGCCGGCGCCTCGCCCACCACGCGCTCGTCCAGGTTCGCGCTCTCGATATGAAGATCGATCAGCGCGCCCTGCGGGATCACCACCTCGGCGCCGTTGCTCTGGATCGTGATGTCGTCCGTGGCGCGCCGATAGAGGTGACCGACCACCGGCTCCAGCCGCAACATCTCATGGAGGATCGCCACGCGCTCGGCTTCCGGCGCGGCCAGGTAGCGCGCCCGCAGGTCGGGGTGGTCCAGCAGGTGCCAGGCGGCCACGCTGATAAACTCGCGGGTCGTCACCATGCCCGCCGCGCCGTAGGTCACGCACTCGGTCAGGATCTCGCGGTCGTTGTAGTTCTGCGCCAGCAGGTGCGAGATCACGTCCTCCTGCGGCGTGATCCGTCGCGCCGCGATGGCCGGGCGCACGTCCAGCCAGTAGAACCACAGCATCCGCCGCAGATTGACCATCTGCATCAGGTGGCCCAACGCGCCGCGATGCCGCGAGACGGTGGTTTGCTCGAAGAAGGCGTCCAGGCGCCGGTCCATGCCGCGCCGCCGGCTGTTGGTCAGCCCCACGACCTGGGCCGTTACCGCCACCGCCATGGTCAGGCCCATCCGGGTCAGATCGATCTGCGGTTGCCGCCGGGCGCGGGCCACCAGCCGGTCGGCCAGCCGTTCCATCATTTGCCGGTACTGCGTGCTCACCGTTTTGGGCGTGAAAAACCGCGCCGTCTTGGTGCGCTGCTCCTGGTGGACCTTGCCCTCCTGGTAGAGGATGGGGCGGTTCGTCAGCGCGTTGCCCGCCGTCACCAGTTCGGCCTTGAAGCCGGCCTGCTGCGTCTCGCTGCTGCGCAGGACCGTCCGCACCTCCTCAAACCCGCGCACATGCCACACCCCGCGGCTGTCCTGTTCCACGCGCGCCATGCCTTCGGACCGCGGGCGCACCGATTTCTTCTGCGCCGGGGCGTGGTGGTCGACCGGGCAGCGCGCCGGGGTCTGCGTGGATGGGTTATCTTGCACAAGCGACATAGCGAATCCGCATTCCTTTCGCTGGTTCCAGTAGGGCACCCGGTTATGATAGTACCTTACCGTTTTGGTTAACTGAGTATCTTATGTTATACTATAGCTCATAACGATGCAACAGTCAAGACGTTACACAACGGACGGTTATGATGGTATGATAGATATGCACAACGATAGGCAAAATGAACATCAGGCAGCGGGGAGGCAGGCATGGTAGCACAGGACCGCCGGGTCCGGCGCACGCAGCAGTTGCTGGCGCGCGCGCTGGTCGCATTGACGCTGGAAAAGGGCTATGAGGCCGTGACCATACGCGACCTCACGGACCGGGCCGATATCGGCTACGCCACCTTTTTCCGCCACTACCGCGACAAGGACGAGTTATTGCAGGATGTCCTCGATGTGGTGCTGGAGGAACTGACCGGCCTGCTGTCCGGGGCCGTGCCCGACGGCGATCCGGCGGCGGTGGGCACGCTGGTGTTTCGCTATGTGCAGGAACACACCGAGGTGGTGCGCGTGCTGCTGGGCAGCCGCCAGGTGCTGCAACGCCTCGTCGCCGTGGCGACCGATCTGACCATGCGCGAGCAAACCGCCCGCCCCGACAGCCCGGTGCCACTGGAGATCGCCGCCCATCACATCGTCAGCGCCACCATCGCGCTGGTCGAGTGGTGGCTGGACCATGGTATGCCCTACCCGCCCGAGCAGATGGGCCGCCTCTACCGCGACTTGATCGCCGGCCCCACCGGCGCGCTGGTGTTCGCGCCGCCGGCTCCCGCCCCTAGCGGCGACGGCGCCCAGCCCGGCCCGGCAAGCGCGCAGCACACCTGAGCGGCGCTGCCGTTGCCGGCAGCGCCGCTCTTATACTTATGTAAACTATCGCTCAGCCGCCGCGGGCGCAATGGGCGTGAAGTCCCAGGTGACGGTCGCGTCGTTCATACCGTCCGGCCCCTTGATGCGTTCGAGCCCAGTTACGCCCGCGGTCGCGCCGACCTGGAAGTCGGAGCCGGTCAGCGTGGCATGCACGTTCCGGTAGTCTTGCAGCCGCTGTTCGGCCCCGTCCACGGGCAGTGGCAGCCCGGTGAGATTGAGCAGGCCCAGCAGTGCATTTTCCTCGTTGCCGCCGGGCATACGCGTCGTCGCCGTGCTGACCATGATCTGCAAGTCGTAGGTGCAGGTGGCCGCGCGCAGCGTCAGGCGGGCAAAGGTCAGGAAATCCGGCGGCCCGTGCCCGATATTCGAGTAGGTGGTGGCGTTGCCGTTCATCGTCCAGGTATCGGTGTCGTTGACGTGGGCGTCGCCCGATATATTGTTGCTCAACACCCAGGCTTCCCAGCGCGGGTCCTGGGTCATCGGGTCCGGGTTCCAGTCGGAGAGCCGGATCTGCAAGTTGGCTAAGTGCTGCACGTGCGCCTGCTCCATGCCGCCCGTGACGGTGCGCGACGCGGTATCGTTCCAGGTCAGGCCGTAGGTGCCCGCCCACCCGCTGCGGACCAGCAGGGCCTCGTCGCAGGTGCACGGCGCCGCCAGCGCCCGCACGCGGAAGCTCGACCGGATCGTCTGGCTCGCGTCGTAGGAGAACGACGTGTTGCTCAACACGATCCAGATCTCGTCCACGTCGCA
>CBJNAR010000775.1:0-2830 GCA_966434075.1 uncultured bacterium | reverse complement strand
AGCCGCTCCTTGAGGATGGGGTCCTGGCCGTTCCACAGGGCCAGGGCGAAGCACAGGCGCCCCTTGTCGTCGCTGATCCCGGCCAGCCCGTCCTCGTTCCAACGATAGGCGCGCGAGCGGGCGGCATCGTGCGGGAAGTAGTCCCAGGCGGCGCCGTCGCCGCTGTAGTCCTCGCGCACGGTGCCCCAGGGCCGTTCGCTGAGGTACGGCCCCCAGTGCCGCCACGCGGCGCCGTCCGTGGCTAGCCGGTCCTGTTCGACGGTCATCTCCGACCTCCTGTAGTGCGGTGCGGAGCGCGGCGCGCAGCCGGGGCAGGCGACTCGCAACCGGGCAGGGATGGGAGTCGGGGGTCCGTCCGGCACGCCCGCATAACGCCGCGGAGGTGTTGCTCTCTTATTCTATCGCCGGGGGGCGAGGCCGGTTACTTGCCTAGCAGACCTAGTTGTTGCACCAGCGTGCGCGCGATGAGCGCGTGGCCCTGATGGTTGGGGTGGATGCCGTCGGTGCTGAGCGCCACGATCTGCTTGTATTGCGCCGCGCGCTCGTAGACCGCGTAGAAGGCGCGATGGATATCCACCAGGCGCAACCCGGCGCTCTGCGCCAGCGCCTTGATGGCCGCGTTGTACGCCCGCGGGTCGGGGATAGGCGAGTCTTCCTCGTCGCTGCCAATGACCGGGATGGTCATCAGGATGGGGTCGATCCCGGCGCCCTGTAACCGGGCGACCAGGGCGCGGTAGACGGCCTCGAACTCGGCCAGCGGCACGCCGCCCTGCCCGCGCGCCGCGCCGAAATAGTCGTTGGCGCCGATGCAGATCACCACCCAGTCGGGGCGCCGGGCCAGCACATCGCGGTCGAGCCGCGCCGCCAGGTCGCGAACCGTGTTGCCCGGCAAGCCGGCGTTGACCAGCCGCAGGCCGAGATCGGGGCGGCGGTGGCTCAGCACCTGTTGCAGCACGTCGAGATAGCCTGGCGTGGCCGCCGTGATGCTGTCGCCGAAGAAGAGCAGCGCTTGCCCCGGCTGCACCGGCAGCGGCGCTGCGGTCGGTTCCTCGCCGGTGGGCCGGGGCGGGACGTTATGGGCGGGGGGGTGGGGCATAGGGTCCTTGTCGCGGCGTCAGGTGGCTTTCGGTTCGCGCTCGGCCAGCGCCACGGTGATCGTGTGCCGGGCGACGGCGGTAGCCATGCCGTGGAATTCGGCGCCGCGCTTCTGGAGGTTCTCCAGCGCTTCCATGTCGCTCTGCCCGTCGTCCACCAGCAGCAGCCCATCGCTGCACACCCGCGCCCGCACCGCCTTCTGGATAGCACCGAAGACGAAGCCCCAGCGGCGCTTGCCCGCCTTGGACTCCAGTTCGGCGGGATTGACGCCCGCGCGCCCCAGGTCGCTGCGGAAGCGGCTCCAGCCGTAGATCTCGCGCAGCCACTCGGTGAGCGCGTTTTCCCGCTCGGCGCGCACGTTCATCATGCGGTCGAGGTAGAGCGAAATATCGGTGCTGTTCCACAGGTGCTGGGCGCGGCGCAACGACTCCAGCTCCACCGGCACGTCCACGTCCGCCGGGACGGTGCTGAAGATCGAGGTATGCCAGCGGATTAGCGCGCCGCGCGTGCCCGCGCCCAGCCGGTAAAAGCGCTCGGCACCATCGGGCGTGCTGAGTTGGCCCGCGCTGCGGTCGTAGCCGGCCAGCATCCCGGCGATGTCCCAGCCGGGCAGGGGGCTGAAGAACTCCACCGGGTCGAAGTCCTGGAACCAGACCTGATCGTCGGTCAGCGGGTCGGCCTTGCGCCGGTTCCAGTCGCCGTGCAGGAAGCGCTGGTTGGCCTGGTTGCGCGGGGCGAAGAACAGGCCGTCGCGTGTGACCACGGCGTACTGGCGCTCCTCCAGATCCTCGACCAGGTCGGTGCCGCTGGGCACATCCTCTTCCGGCACCTCGTCGGCGGGCGTGGCTGCCTCCTCGGGGGCGCGCGCCGGCACGCCCACACTGCCGCTGACCACTTCGAGGTCGGGTTGGGTCACGCCGGCCAGGGCCGCCAGTTCGCCCAGCGCGGCCACGATAGCCGCTTCCAGCAGCGGCAGCCCGGCGTTGAGCACGCGAGCCAGCCCGGTGGCCGACACCTGCCGGCTCTCGGCCGTTTCCAGCGACCACTTGAAGTCCGCCGGCTCGGCCACCACGCGGCCCCCGTCGTCGAAACCGAGGATCAGGCTGTCGGCATGGGCCAGCCCGGAGAGTTGCACTTCGGCGGCCATGTCCGGGTCGGCCACGATGCTGATCAGCACGCGGGGCGTATAGGCCGGGTCGCCGGGGTGGATCGGGGGCCGCAGTTGGCCGATGGCGTCGCGCAAAATGGGGGTGGCGACGGCTTCCCAGTGCCGCCCGATATGCTCACCCGCGTTACCCCAGTCGCCGTAGCGCCAGAGCTTGCGCCCGCGCAGGGGTTCCGTGCTATAGGGGTTGGAATGATAACCGCGGCGACTCAACCGCCGGCCTCGCTGTACATCGCCACCGCGCCGGTGCCGCCGGTAACACTTGACATAAAGCAATCCTCTTTCGATCTATGGACAAACACGCTACTGCTCAGTTATACACCGCAACGCTATCAATCCGCAAGCCCCGTGCCGTGCGGCGGCCTCGACCGTGGCGGGAAGCGCCCGTAGTGGGCGGGCTAGGTTGCCGTTAAGAATACACAGTAGAAGAATACAGATTCGACCGGCCCAAATCGGGGGGGAGCAGTTGGCGAACCGGACGGATTAGAACGCTGGCGCGCCGGGCCAACCTCTCCCCCCGCCCCTCCCCGCGGCGGGGAGGAGAGTCGTTTTCACTCGCAGAAGCGATTC
>CBJNAR010000774.1:0-2835 GCA_966434075.1 uncultured bacterium | reverse complement strand
CCGCCGGGGCGATTGCCGCCGCCGAAGCCGCCACCGGGGCGATTCCCGCCGGGGCGATTGCCACCCGGTCCGCCAGGGCCGGCGGGCCGGCGGGCCGGCGGGCCAGCAGGGCGGGGCGCGCGTCCGCGGGGGGCGGGCACGTTTCGGGTCTCGTCGGTGTCATCGGCTCCGTCGCCGTTGGTCACGGGCCCGCGGGGAGCGGGGGTGCGAGCCGGGGTAGCAGGGTCGATTTTTCTATCTTGTGGCATTCTTGTACCTCCTGAGCGACCCTGCTGTGACCTTATGTGGGCTTAGTCAGCCCCTCCGAAGGTCCGGGGGGCGACCCGGACTCTTCGCTTGCCACAGGGGCCGCGTCACCGCCCGCGTCTGTTGCGGATGCAGGCAGGGTTTCACTATATGCCTGGAGCATAGCCTTATCCTCCAGGTTGATCGCCGTTTTGAGTGCATACTCTAACGACTTTTTTTGCAGTGCTGCGGTCCAGCACGCACGATTGCGGCAGAGATAGGCGCCGCGCCCGGAGCGCTTCCCGGTCGGATCGATTTCCACGCGCCCGGTGGGCGTGCGCACGATCCGGACCATTCCACGCTTTGACTCAACGGTCCGGCAGGCCACGCAGGTGCGCTGGGGCACATGCTTGGGCCGCGGGGCCGGATGCTTCGCTTTCATGCTAACTTTCCGCTTTCAGCCGCCAGGGGCCGGTGGGCCGGCCCGCTGACCACTGTGCGCGCAACGGTGCTGCGTACACCGCGCGGTGGCGCCCGCCCACCCCTAGCTTTCCGTGATTTCCGTCGCCGGAGAATCGGGCGGCGCCATGTCCGCCGGTTCCATATCGTCTTCGGGTCGCGCTTCGGTGGCGTCCAGCGCCTGCGCTTGCTCCCACGGATACGTGGCGACAATGCGTGTCGGCGTCTGGACTTGCAGCCCGGCGTCGGTCAGCCGCAGGCGCACCGTCTCGCCGACCAGGTTCTCAGGCAGCGGGCCAAACACGCGGTTCTGATAGACCACGGTGTTGTTGGCTCGCACCTTGCGCCGGTCGTCGCGCATGGCTTCAGGCGCGGCGGCGGGGAAGGCGGCCAGGCTGTCGAAGCCGTTGCCCGCTTCCGCCCGCAGGGCCTCCACGGCGCGCCGGGCGAAGTCTTCCTCCGGCTCGTGCATAGACGCCGTCGCGCTCTTGATGTCGATGCGCCAGCCGGTCAGCTTGGCCGCCAGGCGGGCGTTCTGCCCCTCTTTGCCGATAGCCAACGACAACTGCCGCTCGGGCACGATCACCTGCGCGGTTTTCTCCTGCTCCAGCAACTCCACGCTGACCACCTGGGCCGGGCTGAGCGCGTTGGCGATGAACACCGCCATGTCGGGGTGCCACGACACGATGTCGATCTTTTCCCCGTACAATTCGTTAACGATATTCTGGATGCGTATGCCGCGCATGCCGACGCAGGCGCCCACGGGGTCGAGCCCTTCTTGCCGGGCCGCGACGGCGACCTTCGAGCGCATCCCGGACTCGCGGGCAATCGCCTTGATCTCGACCGTGCCGTTATGGATCTCCGGCACTTCGAGTTCCAGCAGCCGGCGCAGCATATTCTTGTGCGCGCGCGACACGATCAACTGGGGCCCGCGCTGGTTGCGCTGCACGTCGAGCAGCAACACGCGCATCCGCTGGCCCACCCGGTAACGCTCGGTCTTGACCTGCTCGTTGGGCGGCAGCACCGCTTCGGCCTTGCCGATCTCGACAATGATCGCACCGGGCTGTTCGGGCCGGGCCGGGTCCACCGACCGCGGGTCGACCCGCTGGACCATGACGTTGACGATGTCGCCGACGCGGTCGATATATTCACTAAAGAAACGGTCGCGCTCCGCCTCGCGGATGCGCTGCATGACGACCTGCTTGGCCGTCTGTGCCGCGATGCGCCCGAAGTTGGCCGGGGTGGTCTCCACCTGCACGGTATCGCCCAGTTGCGCGCCGGGTTCCAGGGCACGGGCATCCGCCAGGCTGATCTCCGCCCGCGGGTCTTCTACCTGTTCCACGACCGTTTTCTGGGCGAAGACGTGGGCCTGCCCGCTCGCCGGGTCAATCCGCACGGTAACGCTCTGGTCGCTGCCGGTCATGCGCTTGTACGCCGAAATCAGCGCTGCTTCCACACTCTCCAGGATGACATCCTTGGCGAGGGACCGCTCGCTGGCGATTTGCGCAATGGCAGCGTAGAACTCTCCCTTCATCGCATTCGCCCTCCTGCTCTTAATCTGTACTCCCTGTTGCGCCGCCTCGGGGTTTCCCAAAAATACCCCTAACAACACGAAAAGTGGGGGTGACCCACTTTTCGGAGGCGGTGTTGGTGCTGCCGTAATTATATCATTTTGGCGGCGTTTCCGCAAGGCACACCGCGGCGCGCCGGTAAGGTGCCGCCGGGTAGCCCGTCCACTAGAGTACGGAATCGCGCCCGCCCCGGATGCGCGGTGATTGTTCCCCAGCGGGGGCGCGTGGTATAATGCGGCATCTGGCGCGATGGAGGAAACTCGATGCAACAGGAACCGGGCGACAGCGGCGTCGCTCCCCCGCCCTACGCGCATTACATCATCGACGAGGTGCTCAACTACGGCGGCTTCTTCGGCGGCAATACCGTCACGATCTACGCCCATACCCCGGCGACTCCCGACGACGACCGCAAGTTTATCATCGCCGAGCAGAACTTCGAGAACCTGCGCGACGGCGACCGCTTCAAAGTGACCGAGGGCCAGATGCTGGGCCTGGTGCTGGACGGCGACGAGGTGCGCTCCGCCCGCCTGGTGGGCGCGCCCACCCGCGAAGGCTTGCGTGCCGCGCTCGCGCCGCCCCA
>CBJNAR010000773.1:0-2838 GCA_966434075.1 uncultured bacterium | reverse complement strand
GGCGGCAGCCGGGGTATCAGTGGCGGCGGCGGGCGCCGTCGTATTGGTCGCCGCTGCGGCGGGCACGTTGGTCGGCGTCGCCTCGGTGCCGCAGCCCGCCAGCAAGAGCATCGGTATCAGCAGAATCCCCATCAGCAGTTTGCGCGTTTGCCCAAGTTTTGCGATCATTCTATCGATTCCTCCTCTGGCTACTACATACCGGGTGGCGCCCCACTCCCGCGGTCGCCGGCTCGCGGAACCGGCGGCGGGCAGCGGGCGCCCGATGGAACCCGGTCGATCCTCGTTCGATCTGCTAGAGTATACATCAAGCGCCGTGTCCCTGCACGCAGGCGCGCTCAGCGGAAGAAGACCACCCGGTTACGTCCGGCCTGTTTGGCCTGGTAGAGCGCGTGGTCGGCCTCGCCGATCATGCGCGCGCCGTCCAGGTCGCCACGCTGGTGCGTGCTGACGCCCAGGCTGACGGTCACATGTGGCAGGCGGGGTGGGCGGCTGGCCGCAACCGTCGCGCGCACATGTTCGGCCACGATCATCGCGTCTCCGGCGTCGGTCTCCGGCAAGAGCACGGCGAACTCCTCGCCGCCGTAGCGGGTGACGATGTCGGTGTTGCGGACCTTGTTGCGGATCAGCGTGGCGACATGGTGCAGCACGGTGTTGCCCGTCTGGTGGCCGAAGGTATCGTTGACCCGCTTGAAGTGGTCGATATCGGCCATGAAGAGCGACAGCGGGCGGTGGTAACGCACGCTGCGGCGCACCTCGTCGATGATGCGCTCCTGGAAGAAGCGGTAGTTGTGCAGGCCGGTGAGTTCGTCATGCGTGACCATCTCCACCAACTGGTTGCTGAGTTGGCCCCAGCGGGCGCGCTGGCGTTCCAGATCGGCGGTGACGCGGGCGTGGTAGTCCTCGGTGAAGCGCACCACGGCCACGTCCACGGCCTGCTCGAAGCGCCGCCAGTCGGCCAGCAGGGCGGCCATGTCGGCGCTGCCGCCATAGCGGGCCAGCAGCCGGGGCCGGACCAACTGCTTGGCGATCAGGAAAGCCCGCTGCACCTGGGTGATCCCGAAATTCTGGCTGGCGCGCAGCGGCGCGATGCGGGCGATGAACACGCGCAACGGCCATTGGTCGTTGTCCTGGATCAGCGCCTGGTAGGCCCGGAAGCACGCGGTGCAGTTGGCCCGCAACTCGTCCAGGGGCTGGCTCGCGTAGGGCGTGTTGCTGAGACTGTGCAGCATACAGGCCCAGGTTTCGATGATGACCGCGCCGTCCTGTTCCAGCAGGTCATCGAGAGGGGTTTGCTGTGGCATACATATCCATGTTTTCCATATTTGTTGGTCTGCTTCCCAAACGGGAAAACTTGCGTTATAATTGTCCGCAGATTACGTGACATAAAGCCAGTCGGACGCCCTGAATAGTCTGTCAACGGCGTTTTGTCACTCTGAGCGCAGCGAAGAGTCTCGTCTTGTGTCCTAACGAGACGGAGATTCTTCGCTCCGCTCAGAATGACAATTTTGGTGTGACGGGCTGCTTGGAGGCCCGATTTGTTGCTGATGGCCGGCTGTGGAGTTGCGCTCCGCGGATCACCTCGGCCGTGTGTCCCGCGTGACGGCGGCGGGACAGAAGGAGGAGACGCTAAGTGGCAACCGGCATGCAAGACCTGTTAAGCAAGTTTCGTGCGATCCGTGGCGTGGGCATGGCCGCCGTCGTCGGATCGGACGGCCTGGTGATCGAAAGTGTGCACCGGCCCGAACTCGACGCCGACGCGCTGGCCGCCGTCGCGACGAACGGCTTGCTGCTGGCCGAGGCGTTGGGCCGGCAAATGGAGCGCGGGGGCGCCCTGCAAACGATCATTGAGTACGAAGGCGGCGTGGTCCTCATCGAACCGCTCGGCGACGAGGGCATGGTGCTCGTGGTGTCCGACGACCGCACCGACCTGGGCCGCATCCGCTTTACCGCCAAGCAGTACAAGTCGGACCTGGTCGATGCGCTGGCGGCCATCTAACCCACCCAGGCACAAGTAACCCCATGCCCAGCGATCCTCCGGCGCCGCGCGCCGCCGCCTACCAGGCGGCGGGGGTGGATATTGTGGCCGGGGAGCAGGCCGTCGAGTTGATGCGCGCCCGCGTGCGGGCCACTTTTGGCCCCGAAGTGCTGGCCGACCTGGGCCATTTCAGCGGCCTGTACAACCTGGGCGCCCGCCTGGGCCTCCCGCCCGGCGACCATGATCCGGTGCTCGTCGCCAGCGCCGACGGCGTCGGCACCAAACTGCGCCTGGCGATCCTGGCCGGGCGCCACGCAACCATCGGCGCCGACCTCGTCAACCACTGCGTGAACGACATCCTCACCTGCGGCGCGCGCCCGCTGTTCTTCCTCGACTATTTCGCCGCCGGCACGCTCGACCCGGCCCAGGCCGCCGCCGTGGTCGGAGGGCTGGCCGCGGCCTGCCGGGCGGTGGGCTGCGCCTTGCTGGGCGGGGAGACGGCGGAGATGCCCGGTTTCTATGCACCGGGCGACTATGACCTGGCCGGGTTCATCGTGGGCCTGGTGGAGCGCGGACGCATGGTGCTGGGCACGGCCATCGCGCCGGGCGACGTGGTGCTGGGCCTGCCGGCGGCGGGGCTGCACACCAACGGTTACTCGCTGGCCCGCCGCGCCCTGGGCCTGGACGATCCCGATGCCGCCGTCGCACGCATGCGGATGGCCGAGCACCCGCCCGCGCTGGCGGCCCCGCTGGGCGACGTGCTGCTGGCGCCCCATCGCTGCTACCTGCCGGTGGTGGCGCCGCTGCTGGACGCGCCCGGCGGCCCGCTGGTGCGCGGTATGGCCCACATCACCGGGGGCGGG
>CBJNAR010000772.1:0-2841 GCA_966434075.1 uncultured bacterium | reverse complement strand
TCTGCTTCATGTTAACCCCGACCGATCTGGCGTACCTGGAAATTCCGCCCCCCGAGCAGGACCGGCCCACGCCGCCGCTGCTGATCCTCTTGCATGGCGTGGGCAGCAACGAGCAAGACCTGATTAGCCTGGCGCCCCTGCTGGACCCGCGCTTCCATATCGTATCGCTGCGGGCACCTTACGTGCTGGGGCCGGGCAGTTATGCCTGGTTCCATGTGCTGTTCACGCCGCAAGGCCCCCGGCACGACGCGCGCGAGGCCGAAGTGAGCCGCGAGTTGCTGATCGATACGATCCCCGGCCTGGTCGCCGCCACCGGCACCGATCCCGAGCAGGTGTACCTCATGGGCTTCAGCCAGGGCGCGATCATGAGCCTGTATCTCGGGCTGACCCTGCCGGAACTGGTCGCGGGCGTCGTCGCCATGAGCGGGCGGGTGATCCCGGAGGCCATCGAGCGGCTGGCGACGCCGCGGGAACTGGCCAGCCTGCCGGTGCTGGTCGTCCACGGCACCGCCGACGCCGTGTTACCTGTTGAGCATGGGCGGGCGAGCCGCGAGGCTCTGGCCGGGCTGCCCATCGATTTCACCTATCGCGAGTACCCCATGGGCCACGAAGTATCGCCGGAAAGCCTGACAGACATCGTGGCCTGGCTCGGCGCGCGCCTGGATGCACCCACAGGCGAAGACACCGATGCGGAAGCCACCACGGAATAGCGCGCCCCGGCATATCGACCACGGCCCCCGGCTATTGCTGCCGGCCAGGGGCCACCACAGCAAAGGACCGCTCAGCGATGGATCACGCGGAATGGACTGAGAAGGCGCGGCGCGTTCGGGCGCTGCTGGATCGCGAGCATCTAGACGCGCTGCTGCTGCGCCAGTCGGCCAATGTGGCCTGGCTGAGCGGGGGCGGGCGCAGCTACATCAACATCGCCAGCGAGGGCGGCGGCGGGTCGCTGCTGGTGACGCCCACGGGCCGCTACCTGCTGACCGACGTGATCGAGGGCGCGCGGTTGCGCGACGAAGAAGGCTTCGGCGCGGGCGGATGGGAGGTGGTGGCCGAGCCGTGGCACGCGGGCGGCAAACGGCTGGCCGAACTGACCGCGGGCCTGCGCGTCGGCGCCGACGGCCCCGGCCCCGGCCTGGTGGATCTGGCCGATGAGATCGTCCACCTGCGCTGGCCGCTCACCCCGGCGGAAGTGAACCGCTTCCGCGCGCTGGGCGCCGATGCGGGCGCGGCCATCGGCGAGGCGGCTCGCGCCGTGCGCCCCGGTATGACCGAGTACGCCATCGCCGGGCTGCTGGCCGAGGCGACCTACCGCCACGGCGCCACGCCCATTGTTGCCCTGATCGCCGCCGACGACCGGATGCTCACCCGCCGCCACCCCCTGCCGACCGGCAGGCAGATGGAACGCGCCGCCATGCTCGTGCTCTGCGCGCGCCGCGCGGGCCTCATCGCCAGCGTCACCCGGCTCGTGCATTACGGCCCGGTGCCTGCCGAGATGCAGCGCGCGCTGCGCGCCGTGGCGACCATCGACGCGACCACGGTCCAGGCCACCCGGCCCGGCGTGCCGATCCGCGACATCTTCGCCACGCTGGTGGCGACCTACGCGGCCACGGGCTACCCCGGCGAGTGGCAGCGCCACCACCAGGGCGGCCCGGCAGGCTACGAGGCCCGCGAATACATCGCCACGCCGGACTCGCCCGAAGTGGTCGCCGCGGTCCAACCCTTCGCCTGGAACCCCAGCGTGCCCGGCGCCAAGTCCGAGGACACCTTCCTGATTACCGCGGCGGGGGCCGAATTGCTGACCCCCACGCCCGGCTGGCCGCAGATCCCAATCGCCATGAACGGTGCCACGATGGACAGGCCCGACATCCTGCGCCTGGACCTGCAATAATCTTGCGCCGGGGGCCGGCTTCAACCCGGCCCCTACAGCGCGTATAGTGGCTGGGTGCGCGACAACGTGTGGCATCCGGGCGTCCGACCAACCTCTCCCCCGGCCCCTCTCCGCCACGGAGAGGGGAGTTGCGTTTCCTCGCGCCGCCGATTCCCTCTTCCCGCCACGGGAAGGGGGGCAGGGGGGTTAGGTTGGTCGCGCGTCCGGATGTTGCCCTTCACGCGCAAGATCCTGGCGCGCCCCTGTAACGGCCCGGCAGGTTGACAAACCGCGTCTCGGCCCGGCATACTGAAACGCAACATGAGTACACCGTTCGCATTGACTAGCAAGGAACCCGCATGACCACTCAGCACTCAGCACTCAGCACTCAGCACTCCGACTACAGCGTGCCGTATGGGCGCGGCGAAATGCGCTTCCGGCTGCCGCCCGGCGTGCGCGGCACCGTGCTGGACCCTCCCACGCTGCCGCCCCTGGCCGATGTGCCGGCGGCGGTGGCGGCGTCCCTGGCCGCGCCGCACGGCCCGCGGTTGCGTGATCTGCCCGCCGTGCGGCCAGGCGCCACGGCGGTCGTCGTCGTCACCGACGCGACGCGCGCCTGCCCCGATCACCTGCTGGTGCCGCCGCTGCTGGACGAGTTGAACGCGGGCGGCATCCCCGACTCGGCCATCACGGTGCTGATCGGGTTGGGCATGCACCGGGCCAGCACGCCGGAGGAACGCGTCGAAAAACTGGGACCGGCGGTGCTGGGCCGCGTGCGCGTCGTGGACCACGCGGCGGAAGACCCGGCGGGCCTGGCCCATCTGGGCACGACCGAGGGCGCCCTGCCGGTGCCGGTGGTGGTGAACCGGCTGGTGGTGGAGGCCGATGTGGTGCTGGCGACGGGAATCGTCGAGCCGCACCAGTACGCGGGTTATTCGGGCGGGCGCAAGACGGTCGCCATCGGGGCGGGG
>CBJNAR010000771.1:0-2843 GCA_966434075.1 uncultured bacterium | reverse complement strand
AGGCCCTGCCGCCGATACGCTGGCAGCACTCCGGCCTGCATCAGCCGCGCCGCGGTCGCCGCGGCACTGCCCGGCAGGCCCAGGACCAGATAGCCCACCGGCTCCGGCACATCGGGCAGGTGGATCGTCCGCGCGGGCGTGGCCGGGCTGAGCGTCGCCAGCGTGGACGGCTCCATTTGCCAGGGCGGCTCGGCCTCCGCGCAGCGCGCCGCCAGGGCAGGCAGATCGGCGGGGGCGACGGGCCGCAGCGTCACCGCCGCGGACGAGGGCAGGCGCAAGCCCGCCACGTCGCCCTCGTAGCTGACCAACCGGCGGCGCACGCGAAACCCCGCGCTCTCGTAGAGCGGCAGGGCACGCGTGTTGTTGCTGAAGCATTCCAGCAGGATCTCCCGCGACCCGCGCCCCCGCGCGTCCCCGATCTGCCGCTCCAGCAGGCGCCGCGCCAACCCCTGGCCGCGCCCTTCCGGCGTCACCCCCATCGCCGCCACCCGCGACCGCACCTCGTCTCCCGCGCACCGCACCGCCGTGAGCGCCACGCCCAGGCCGGTGCCGTCCGCCGCCCGCGCGATATACGATTGCCCCAGGTCGATATTATCCCGCGCGATCATCGCCTGCAACGCCGCCACCGGCAGGTGCATCGGCACCACGTAGTCGGCAAAGGCGCGGTTCATCACATCGGTGATTCCGCCCACCTGGTCTTCGGTCAGGGGAACGAGCGCCACATCGCCATTCCCCGGATTTGATGTTGTCACGAAAATTGCTCCTTCAAACGCATGGCCGGATCACCGCCCTGCACAAGGGCGCGTCCGATCAGTATAATGGAAGGGCGAAACGCCGCCAACGTTCGCTCTCGTCGCGCCGAACTTCCCTCTCCGCGGTGGGGTATACCCCCACCGGGGGAGAGGTTGGCCCCCAAGCGGAAGGAGAGACATCGTGAACGAGTTGCAGATCCTCTTTCTGGAAGCCGGCAAGCAGTCCGCCGCCGACGTGGCGGGGCGCCTGGCCGGGTTCCTGGCCCAGGCGCGGCAGACCATCGACATCGCCATCTACGACATGCACCTCACCGGTGCGGCCCGCGACCTGGTGGTCAACGCGCTGCACGAGCGGCGGCGGGCGGGCGTGCAGATCCGGCTCTGCTACGACTCCGGCGACAATTGCCAGGGCGCGGACTGCCTGGGCGACGAACCCGAGACGACCCTGACCTCGACCTTCCTGGCCGACGCCGGGCTGAACGGCAAGCCCATCGCCAGCCAGACCCACCTAATGCACCAGAAGTACGTGATCCTCGACGCCTACACGCCGCAAGCCCAGGTCTGGACCGGCTCCAGCAACTTCACCGACGATAGCTGGACCATCCAGGAAAACAACATCCTGATGGTGCGCTCGCCCGCCCTCGCCAACTTCTACGCGCAGGACTTCCAGGAACTCTGGTCCACCGCCGACATCCAGACCACCGGCGCCATGGACACCGGCCACGTCACGCTGAGCTATGACGGCGCCCCCGCGCCCACCACGGTCAGCTTCTCGCCGGGCGAAGGCCCCTGGATCGACACAGAGATCGCCCACCGCATCGGGCGGGCGCGCAACAGCGTCACGCTCGCCTTCGCCGTGCTCACCTCCGGCCATATCCTGGGCGCGCTCGGCGACCTGGCCCAGCAAGGCGTCCCGGTGGACGGCGTCTACGACCGCACGCAGATGGAAGGCGTGTTCGCGCAGTGGGCACAGAACCCGCACTCTGGGTGGAAGACCCCGGCTTTCGAGTCGCTGGTGCGCTACGGCCACCTGGTGGGCAAAATCACCACGCCCTGGACGCCGGCCAGCCCGCACGATTTCATGCACAACAAAGTGATCGTTGTAGACGACACGGTGATCACCGGCAGCTATAACTTCTCGCGCAACGCCGAGTGCAACGCCGAGAACATCCTGCTGATCGACAGCCCGGCCCTGGCCGCCGCCTACCGGACCTATATCCGCCACCTCGCGGACCGCTACGGGCAGGCTGGTTGAGCCGAGCGCGCGTCGCATGGATGGCCGCCGGGGCGGCGCTCCTCCTGCTGGTCGCCCTGGCAGTCGTGCTCGCCGGGGACCGGCTGCCGGGCGTGGAACTCCGCCAGCGCGACGTGGCGCTGCTGCACGCGCTCACCGATACCGCCACCGCCGCGCCCGAGGCCCGCCGCCTGGGCCAGACATTCACGTCCGAGCACGACAATCTCAGCGCCGTCGCCCTGTATCTGCAAAACTTCAGCTTTCGCCTGCCGCCGGAGGGGCGCTTCCACCTGCTGGCGGGTGATAGCCCCACCGCGCCGGAGATCGTGAGCCTGCCGCTCAGCGCCGCCGACTTCCGCGACAACCCCTACCTGGTCTTCCGCTTCCCGCCGCAGCCCGACTCCGCCGGGCGCACCTACCGCGCCTGGATCGAGACCGCCTCGCCGCTGGCCGCCACCCTTTCGGTCCATCTGACCCGCGTGGACGCTTATTCGGCGGGCGCGGCCCTGATCGACGACGTGCCCCAGCCCGGCGACCTGGAGTTCCGCACCTTCTACACCTACACCCCGGCATCCCTGGTCCGCGATGTGTGGGGCAGCCTGGTCACGGGGTGGCGGCTCGGGCTGGCCGCGCTGGCCTTCCTGCTGCTGCCGGGACTGGTTCTCGCGCACATGCTGGGCCGGGGCTGGACGCCCGGCGTCCGCCTGCTGGCCGCCCCCGCGCTGACCCTGTTCGCCTGGCCAGTGGCGCTGCTGGTGGGCTGGACGCTACATCTGGATTGGGGAGTGGCCGCCGCCTGGCTGTTCGTCCTGGCCGGCGTGGTGGGACTGGTGTGGACCGTCTACCGGCGCGCGGCT
>CBJNAR010000770.1:0-2843 GCA_966434075.1 uncultured bacterium | reverse complement strand
CCACGAGCGAGCCGTAGCCGGGGCTAGACACGGCGCCCCAGAGGGGAACGCACGCCTCCGGCACCGGGGGGCCGGCGGGCGCAGGGGCATCCGCCCCCGCCGGGCGCGCCGCCCCGGCGATACTCATCGGCGCGGCGCTCGCCTCCGGCCCCGCCGTTTGCCGTCCCGGCGCGGGGCCGGCCTGCACGGCCCACACCCCGGCGAAAAGGCACCCGCCCGCGATGGCTGCGCCCGCGATCCGCAGCCCGGTCTGCCACACAATGTGTCGCATGTCGCACCTCCTGCGTCGATTCGCCGCCTACCTCCCGCCCGGCTCCAGACCACGTTTGCCGCGCACCGCCCCGGCGGGGGATGCATATTAGCAGGGCGCCGGGAGCCGCGCAACCGCGTCGGGCTCACGCCGCCGGTCGGGACCGGCCCTCCACCAGGAGGGCCGCCATGAGGCCGCTGAGCCAGGCCAGGCCCGCGCAGATGAACATCACCACCCGGAACGCATCGACGAACGCCAGCTTGATCGCCGTGGCGACCGCCGCCGCCTGGTCGGGCGCGAGACCGGGCGGCACGCGGGCCGCGCCCAGTTGGGCGGTCTCGGCCCGAAGCGCCGCGCGAGCCTCCGGGCCGGGCGGCAGGGCCGCGGTGTGCGTATCCAGCACGCCCGCGAACACGGCCAGCGCCACCGCGCCGACGATGGCGATCGCCAGCACCCCGGCGGTGCGCGACACGGCGTTGTTGATGCCGGAGGCGGTGCCGGCGTAGTGCGTGGCGACCGCGCCCATGACGGCGGTGGTGAGCGGCGCGACAGTCACGGCCATGCCCAGGCCCAGCATGACGATGCCGGGAAAGAAGCTGGTCCAGTAAGCGGATGGGCCGGCGCTGAGTCCGACCAGGCCCAGCAGCAGAAAGCCGACTCCGACCAGGGCCGGGCCCGCGATCAGCGGCAGGCGCGCGCCGAACCGGTCCACCAGGCGCCCGGTCCAGCGGGAGAAACCGGCCAGCAGCACACTGAAGGGCAGGAAGACGAACCCGGCCAGCGCCTGGCTGTAGCCTTGCACCTGCACAAGGTTCAACGAGAGCAGGAAAGTGCCGATGCTCAGGGCGCCATAGAGGAACAGGGTCAGCAGATTGGTGCCGCTGAAGGTGTGCGAACGGAACAATTGCAGCGGCACCATCGGGTGGGAGCTACGCACCTCGACCACCACGAACGCTACCAGCGCGCCAGCCCCACCCAGTAACGCGATCAGCGTCGTCGGGGCGGCCAGGCCCTGGTCGGGCGCGGCGATGAAGCCGTAGGTCAGCCCGGCGAGGCCGAGCGTCGCCAGCGCGGCGCCGGGATAGTCGATGGCGCCCGACGCGGTGGTATCGCGACTCTCCGGCACTTTGTAGAACAGCACCAGCAGCGCGACCAGGCCCAGCGGCAGGTTTATGAGGAAGACGCCCCGCCACAGCCCGGCGTTCGCCAGCACGCCGCCCAACATGGGGCCGCCAATCGTCACGATGGTGCCCGCCGCCGCCCACGTGCCGATGGCATCGCCCAGCCGGTCCTCGCCAAAGTAGGCGGTAATAATCGCCAGGCTGCCGGGGATCATCAACGCGCCGCCGATGCCCTGGACGAGCCGGGCGGCGATCAGAAACTCGACGCTGGGCGCCAGGCCGCAGACCAGCGAGGCCAGCAGGAACAGCGCGATGCCGGCCATGAACACGCGCTTGCGCCCGCGCTTATCGCCTAGCGACCCGCCGATCAGGATCAGCGCGGCCAGCATCAAGAGGTAACTGTTGATCACCCACAGCAGTTGCGGGCCGGTGGCGTGCAGCCCGGCCTGCACGGCGGGCAGCGCCACGTTCAGCGCCGAGCCGTCGATATAGGCCATGCTCGATGCCAGGATCGTCCCGACCAGCACCCAGCGGCCCTGCGCCGCTGCGCCTGCCTCCGCGCTGCCCGGCGCCCGCGCTGCCGCGGTCATGCCGCCTTCATCCTCGCCGGGCGGCCGCGACCGCTTCGCCGCGGGTGTGGGCGCCGATCTTGGCCAGGATGGCCGACACATGGTGGTCGACCGTCTTCGCGGAGATCGACAGCCGGGTGGCGATCTCGGCGTTGCTCAGGCCCTCGCCGAGCAAGCGCAGCACCTCGTTTTCGCGCTCGGTCAGCCCAAAGGCGTTGCCGCGGGTCACGGGGCGCGGGCCCCGCGGGATGCCCTTCACCCCCGCCGCGCGCAGCGTGCGGCGCAACGCCTCGCCGGCGGGTCGCGCCCCGAGCTCGTCGAACAGCTCCAGCGCGGCCAGTTGCGCGACCACATCGCCCTCGGCCAGGGCCAGGCCCCGCTCAAACGGACAGCCGAGGCGCTCCCACTCGGCGGCGGCGGCGCGCCACTCGCCGCGCAGCATGAGGTCGTAGGGCAGCGCCGGCCCGTCCGGGGGCCAATCCAGACCACCGGCGCGCCGTATCCAGAAGGCCAACTGGCCCAGCATCCAGCCGTCGCCGGTATGCGCCACCCGGTCGTAGCCCGCCCGCGCCTCGGCCAGAGTCTGCGCGGGGTCGCTCCGCCACCACGCCGCCTCCGCGCGCGCCGCCGCCAGCGGGCCGAGCCGTTGCGGCTCCCCGGTGCGTATGGCGATGGTACGGGCGGAATCGAGCAGGGCCGCGGCGGTAGGTTCCCCGCACCGGGCGTACAAATGGCCCAGGGTGATCAGCGCCGGGAGCGGGATTACGGCGGCGCCCGGCGGATCGCGCAGCGCCCGGCGCGCATCCTCTTCCGCCGCTCGCCACTGGCCCTGCTCGAACCGCGCGCGGGCTCGCCACCCGCGCAGATAAGGGCCATAGGTGTCCAGGTCGCGCGCCGTGGCAT
>CBJNAR010000769.1:0-2844 GCA_966434075.1 uncultured bacterium | reverse complement strand
TGCGTCGGCAGGATCACTTCGTCGCCGGGGCCGAGGCCCAGCGCCCGCACGGCGATGTGGATCGCGTCGGTGCCGTTGCTCACGCCCACGGCCTGCGCCGTGCCGCAGAAGGCGGCGAACTCGCGCTCGAACGCGGCCACTTCCTGGCCGAGGATGAACCAACTGCGCTCCAGCACCGCGTCCATGGCCGCGCGCACTTCGGCGCCGATGGCCTCGTACTGCGGACGGGTGTCGTTCAAGGGGATGGGCCGCGAGGCCGGAGTCGTCGTCATGGGAAGATCCTCTACCAGTAATATTGGTGATACTTGCGATAATAGGCGATGGTCTGTTCCAGCCCCTCGCACAGGGGCACGCGCGGCTCCCAGCCCAGGGCCGCCTGGATCTTGCGATAATCGCTGTACACGTCGCCGATGTCGATGGCCTTGCGCTCCGGTGGGAAGGGCACCAGCTTGTAGGAGCCGCGCCCCGCGATCTCGATGATCATGCGGGTGAGATCGACATGCGAGATGGGCGGCCCGCCCAGGTTATACACCTGCCCGTTGGTCTCGTCGGTGGCCCCGGCCAGCAGGAAGGCGTCCACCACGTCGTCCACGTAGTTGAAGTCGCGCAACTGCGTGCCCGGCTCGTAGATGCTGATCTCCTTGCCCTCGACGGCCAGGTGGATGAACCAGCCGATGAAGCCCATGCGCGCATCGCGCACGTACTGCCGCGGGCCGTAGCAGTTGGTCAGCCGCAGCGAGCAGGCGCGGACGCCGTAGACGTTGTTGTAGAGAATATGATACCACTCGCCGGCCATCTTGTTGATGCCGTTGACATCGGTCGGGTGCATCAGGTGGCGCTCGTCCACCGGCAAATAGTCGGGCTTGCCGTACTGCTGCCGCGTGCCCGCGAAGACGATCTTCACGGCGGGGTTGTTCTTGCGGCAGACTTCGAGCAGCGAAAGCTGGCTGCGGCAGTTGATCTCCAGGTCGGTGAACGGGTCGGTCATGCTGTCGAGGTGGCTGACCTGCCCGGCCAGGTTGAAGATATACTCCTGCCCGCGCACCAGGTAGCGCATGGCGTGTTCCAGGCGCACGTCGTTGATGTTGATGCGCAGCCGGTCCTCGATGCCCGCGACGTTGAACATGTTGCCGCCGTACTCCGGGATCATCGAGTCGATCACCAGCACCTCGGCGCCGTACTCGACCAGGCGGCGGGCCAGGTTGCTGCCGAGGAAGCCCAGGCCGCCGGTGATCATGACCCGGCGCCCGCGGTAGATGTCGGGGAGGTGGTTCAGAACCGGCACCACGCTTACTTCCCCTGCGCGCGCCGGGACGTGGCGGCCACGTTGCGCTTATTGCCCTGCACCACCAGCTTCCACCACAACTGCAACAGTTGCGTGGCGGTGCGCCAGAGCCGGGGGAAGTTGAAGAACTGCGACCGCCCATGCACGCGGTGATAGTGATGCACAGGCACCTGGGCGAAGCGCGCCCCGCTGTCCTGCAGCTTCTTCACCAGCTCCACGCAGATGGTGCCGCTGGTCGATTCCAGCTCGATGCGGTCCAGGGCGGTCTTGCGGATCAGGCGGAAGTCGCAGTCGGTGTCGCGCACGCGCAGGCCAAACAGCAACTTGACGCCCCAGTGGTACACCCGCCCGATGATGATGCGGAAGATGGGGTCGTGGCGCTCGATCTTGTAGCCCTGCACGATATCGACGCGCGGCCCCATGCGCGACAGCAGCACCACCAGTTCGCGCGGGTCGTACTGCGCGTCGCCGTCGGTGTAGAAGACCAGTTCTTTGCTCGCCGCCTGGAAGCCGGAGCGGAGCGCGCCGCCGTAGCCCGCGTTCTGCTTGTGGTGGATAACCCGCACATGCGGATTCTGCGCGGCCAGGTCGTCGAGGACTTCCGGCGTGTAGTCCGTGCTGGCGTCGTCGATGACGATGACTTCGTAGTCGTTGGTCACGCGGGCGCAGGTGCGCAGCGCCTCCAGCACCATGCTGGCAATCGTCCCGCCGTCGTTGTAGGCGGGGAAGAAGACCGAAATCCCCGGCGCCGAGGGGAGGGGCTTTCCGGCCTCGTCCACGGCGGGCAAGATGCCCGGTTGTTCGGCCCAGGGCACCGCCGCGGCGCGATTATTCGCTTTCGTTTCCGTTGTGGGGCCGTTTCCGGCAATCGTTTGCGTGTCTGTCTCGGGATTACTACCCATACAATAACTGAATCTCCCTGTTGGCGTGCCTACCGCACTTCGTGGACCCGTCCCCGCGCAGGCTATAACATGCGTGCTGATTATACCATACCGCCCCCAGCGCCACAAATTGCCGCGCGCCCGTGCGCTGTAATATTCCTCTCGCGCCAGGCGTCGTAACAGGTACGAGGATCCATGCACATGCGCCGCATGATCTTCGCTCCTTCCTGAACCCGGCGTCGCTCTGCGCAGCGACGCCGGTTTTTTATAGAGCAAGCCCCCTTTTGGCGCAACCTCATATGGCCGGACCGGCTGATCTGCTTCCCGGATCTCTTGTATTATCCAATTATCTGACTATAATCAGATAATGCGAGGTAACTGCCGGCCAAGTTAGGAGGTTTGTTATGGAGATGCCGGTTGAGACACTGCCACTGGTGGAGCAGGTCCGCAGCTTCAATCGAATCATGACCGAGCGCATCGGCGTGCTAAACGACCACTTCCTGGGGCGCGACCATCCGCTTGGCGAAGCACGGCTGATCTGGGAGATCGGCGAACAGGGCGCGACGGTGCGAGCGCTCCGGCGCCGGCTGGGGCTCGTTTCCGCTTACGTCATCCGCCTGTTGCGTTCGCTCGAAGGACAAGGGCTGGTGACGGTGGCGGCCAGCGGGGGCGACGGCC
>CBJNAR010000768.1:0-2845 GCA_966434075.1 uncultured bacterium | reverse complement strand
GCAGGGACTCGTCGCGCCCGCTGCCGCCGAGGTTCAAGAAGCGCAGGTAGTACTGGATGCCGTTGAAGCGCGCCGGGCTGCCGGTCTGGTCGGTGATGAAAAAGCTGAGCCAGATCGAGCGCAGGAAGGGCACGAAGGTGAAGGCAATGAAGATCGCCAGCGCCGGGGCCATATACAGGATAGCCCAGCCGAGGTCGCGCCAGGGGCGGCTCATCCGGCCCGCCACCATGGGCACGGCGGGCGCCTCCACCTTGTGGGCCACATCGACCACCAGGCGGCCCGCGGCATCGGTGCCGTCCACGGCAGTGAGCGCCCGGTCATCGAGCCGGGGGGCGGCATCTTTGCCGCGCTTGTCATGTGCGAGCATAGGTCGTCTGTGGCCTCTATCTCCGGATCGATCCGCATCCGTCCGAACGGAACGGCCCCGCGGGCGGCGGTCGTCGCGGAATGCTGGTGCGCTCAGGCCGCGATAGTAGCTTCACGCCGTGGCGTTAACCGGCGGTGCCGCGAGTTTCCGCGGCGCGCTACGATAGGCAGTCGTGTCGTAACAACCGGGCCAAGTCTAGCATAGTTGGCCGGTTCGTGCAACTGCCCGGCCTGGCCTACTGCGATTCTACACCCAGTCGATCTTGATCACAATGGCCGTGATATCGTCCTGGTGCGCCCGGTAGTTGTACGGTTGGTTGAGATCGGCGGCGTCGGGCAGAGCGCGCTCGGCTGAGCGGGCGTCGGCGCGGTCCACCAGCGCGGCGGCGGGGTCGATCAATTCGAGGCCGTCGGCGATCTCGCGCCGGGTCAGGTTGTCGTGGACACCGTCGCTGGTCAGCAGCAAGAGATCGCGCGGGCGCAACTGGATGACGGTCAGCGCCGGGGCGGGCACGGGCAGCGCGTCACCGATCTGGCCGAAGACCAGGAAGCGTTGCGCGTAGTAGCGGCGCACCATGGGGTCCATGGCGCCCAGGTCGTGGCCGTCGAAGTTGTCGATGGTCTCCTCGACGGTGTAGGCCTGGTCGGGCGTCAGGACCTGTTGTTCGAGATCCGAGCCCACGGCGTCCTGGTCCTCGGTCAGCAGCAGCAGTTCGCGGTTGGAATAGAGGTAGGCGCGGGTATCACCGTTCTGGCTGATGACGGCGCGGCGTCCGCCCTCGCAGAGGATCGTTGCGGTCATCACCGCGGCGGCCAGCACATCGCCCGCCGTCTTGCCGGGGGGGATCTCGTCCGGCGGGATGCGGCCCGCCGCATTCACGTCGTGGAAGACCCGCTCACCGGCCTCGCGCACCACGGCGGCCAGCAGTTCGCGGGCGGCGGGCACGGTCAGGTTGGCGGGCAGGTTTTGCAGGCGGGCGTCGAGCACCTGCCCGATCATGCGCGCGGCGTGTTCGCCGCCGATCTCGCCGTACGGCGTGCGCCGCCGGGCGCTGCCCATGCCGTCGATCACGGCGTGGGCCAGGCCGTTGGCCGCCGACCAGGCCAGGTCTTCATCGCGGTCCGGGTGCAGGCGGCTGGGGATGCTTTTGGACCAGACCCGCACGGTGTTGGTTTCGGTCATGGATGGCTCCTTACAGGTTGCTGCAGCCATTATAATGCAAACAGGCGGAATCAGCAGTATAATTGCCCTGCAACCTGAGACGCTGCCCTGCGTAGATTGAGCGAGTGGGAAGCGCGGGGCCCCGGCAAGGAGGATCGATTCGTGTTTATTGTGTGTCCCGATTGTGGTGCGGACCAGCAGGAAGTCGGCAAGTATTGCGAGAATTGCGGGCGGTTGCTGACCGCAGCCGATGCCCAGGCGCCCGCCCCCGTGGCGGCGCCCGCGACGGGCGCGCCCTGGAACGCCGCCCCGGCCGCCACGCCGGTCGCGAGTGATCCGGCGCCGTGGGCCGCACCGCTGCCCGGCGCCACGCAGGCGATCCCGCCGGGCAGCGCGCGCTTCGCCATCGTGCGCAACGGGCAGGCGAACCCGGCGGAGGGCTTCACAATCACCCATGAAGGCGAATTCCTGGTGGGCCGGCCCAACATCGAGGCCGGGTCCGGCGTGGATGTCGATTTGCGCCAGTGGGTGCAGCCGCTGGACCTGAACGGCCAGAAGCAGTACCTGATCCATCGCCGGCAGTGTTTCCTGGGCATCGGCACCGACGGCGTGGTCACGATCCGCCCGTGTCCCGGCGCCGAAGCCGACACGCTGGTTAAGCCCGCCGGGCAACCCGGCTTCATCCCGCTGAACCAGTTCAGCACCGTGCGCGCGTTGCGGCCCGACTCGACCTTCCCGCTCCAGCCCGGCGACCAGATCTACATGGGCGACCCGGACGCGGTCCGCTACTACCAGACCGGCGACCCCACCGCCGCGGGCACTTACGTGGTCCTGGAACTCATGCCGGGGGCGTAATAGTCCGCCGGCGCCGTGTAGGGCCGCTTATAATCCGCCGGTTCGCCGCTGTAGGCGCCCGGTTTCAAACTGGCCTGCTGTTGCGCGTTGGCCGTTGTAGGGGCCTGTTTCAAACCGGCCTGGCGTGCACGGCGGTGTTGTAGGGGCCGGTTTCAAACCGGCCTGCCGCCGGCGGAATCACTGTGGAGGCTGTAACCCGCTCGGATGCAGATCCCGCGAACAAAACGAAAGCATCTGGTATGTGCCGCCTCTTTGGCCTGATTGCGCCCCGCCCGGTCAAGATCACCTTCCCGCTGCTGGATGCGGCGGAGTCGCTACGCCGGCAGAGCCTGCTCAACCCCGATGGCTGGGGGGTGGGCTACTACGCGGGCGGGCACGCCGTGGTGCGCAAGCAGCCGGAGGCGGCGCACGGCTCGCCCGGCTTCAGCCGCGTCGCGGAACACGCGCGCTCGCACCTGTTTG
>CBJNAR010000767.1:0-2846 GCA_966434075.1 uncultured bacterium | reverse complement strand
AGCGCCCGGCGTGCTTCCCGTGCGACGATGCTCAACTGGTGGATCGACTGGGTGGGCAGGCGGGGGTAATGCCAGAGCCGGTCGAGCGCGGCGCGGTCGACGATGTCGGACGGGCCCTTGGTGTGCCAGCGCATGACATATTTGAGCACCGGCAGCGTGCGGATGCGCCAGTCGGTCAGGTAAATCGGCGCGCCCATGGCAATGACGCCGGCCACCGGGGGCCGGGTCGTGGCGCCCAGGTAGATGCTGAGCAGCGCGCCCATCGAGAGGCCGCCCACGAAGACGGTATCGCAGCGCCGGCGCAGCGCGGCCAGGCTCTGCCCGCAGGCGGCGACCCAGTCCTGCCAGCGCGTGGTGAACAGTTCGCGCGGCTCGGTGCCGTGCCCCGGCAGACGGACGCCCATGACGGTCAGCCCCTGGCCGGCCAGGTAGCCCCCCAGGCCGCGCATCTCGGCGGGCGATCCGCTCCAGCCGTGGATGAGCAGCACGCCGGTGGGGCCGCCGGGCAGGAAGAACGGGGCCGGGTCGCCCTGGCCGTTGGCGACGGGCGCCGGCTGCTTGTTGCGCGGGGTGTCGCTCATCGCCCGCCCTCCGCCGGGAAGACGCGGTCCCAGAAGGCGAGCACGCGCGCCCGGTACTCGTCGGGGAACTCCTGCGACGGCCCCCAGGCGTGGTCGCCCGCGGGGGTGATCCAGAGGTCCTTCGGCTCGCCCGCGCGGGCGTAGAGCCGGTCAGCATTGGCGACCGGGATCAGTTTATCCTCGGCACTGTGGATGATGAAGATGGGCCGCGGGCTGATGCGCGCGATCAGGGTTTCGGGCCGGGCATCACCGGCGTTGTAGCCCAGCGAGCGGGCGACCAGCCGCTCGCCGTACCAGCCCTCGGCGCGGGCCAGCCAGGTCGGGTGGTGCAGCACCTGGGCCGCCGCCTGGCCCAGCGGCGATCCCAGGCGGGCAAACGTGCTGTCGGCGATCACGCCCGCGATCTGCGGGTAGAGCGCGGCGCTGACGATCGCCACCGCGCCGCCCAGCGACCAGCCCATGATGCCGATGCGGCCCAGGTGGCGGTCCTCCAGGAAGCGCAGCCCGGCGGCGATGTCCTGGTGTTCCAGGTAGCCGATGGACGAGGTGTCGCCGCTGCTGCGCCCGTGCGCGCGGAAGTTGAGCATCAGCACATTGTACCCGGCGGGCTGGAGATAGCCGACCGGGCCGAGGATCGAGTCGATGGTGTCGCTGTAGCCGTGGCCGAGGATCAGCGTGGCCCGCGCGTGCTGGGCGCCGCCCGGCGCGGGGATCAGCCAGCCGTAGAGGTCCACGGCGTCGTCGCTGCGCAGCCAGACTTCCTCGTAGGCCAGCCCCTGGTCGGCGGGCGTGACCCCGACATCGCGGCGCTCAGGGTGGGTGATCATGCGCAGCGCCCAGGCGTCGAAGCGGCGCAGCAGCGCCGTGCCGCCCACCGCGGCGGCCCCGGCCAGGGCCATGCCGCCCAGCAGCATCCCGGCGGGTAGCGCGCTGCTGCCCGCCCGCTCGTTCTCGCTCACCCTGCTTTGCCTCCCCTGCCGTCGAATCTGGCCGCGCGGTCATCCCACTGCACGGATAGCATACATCTGCCCTGAGCAAAGATCAAGCCGCCCGACCAACCTAACCCCCTGGCCCCCTTCCCGCCGCGGGAAGGGGGAACGGCAACTCCCCTCTCCGCGGCGGAGAGGGGCCGGGGGAGAGGTTGTCCACGCGCCGGGATGCAACACCCCCGCGGTTATTGCCGCCCTCAGCGGATGCCGCGCGCCTGCAAGTACTCGCGGCCCAGCAGGCCCAGGCTGACGCGGTAGGCGGGCGGGAGGTCGGGGTGCCATTCGAGGCGCGCCCGCTCGAACCACTGCACGCGATAGGTCTTGCCGTCGGTGGGGCTGACCGCGTCCATCGGCTCGCTGATCGGATAGCCGAACCCGCTCACGCCGCCGTGCTGCTGCCAGTAGTCGCGGAAGGCAGCGGCCACCGTGTGCCCGGTCGCGGCGAAGTAGAGGCTCCCGTCGGTGGGGGCGCCTATCCCGGCGAAGGGGCCGTCGACCCGGTTGCTGGTCAGGTCGCGCCCCAGCAAGCCGTGCATGATGCGTGCGCCGGGCGGGTTCGCGGGGTGGTACTCCAGGCGGTCGCGCTCGAAGTATTGCACCAGGTAGGGCTTGCCGTCGGTCGGGCTGATCTCCTCGTGCGCCTCGCCCAGCGGGTAGCCGAGCACCGGCAGGCCGCCGTGGCTGGTCCAGTAGTCGAGGAAGGGGTGATCGAGCGAGTGGCCCACCTCGCGGAAGAAGCGGCGGTCGGCGGTATCGGTGAAGGCGCCCACCGGCTGCCAGGCCGGGTGGCCCGGTTGCGGCCCGGCGGGCAGCGCGTTCGGCACCAGGCGCAGGTCCGTGGTCTGGCGGATCAGGTCCTGCACAGCGGGCAGCACGTCGGGCCGGTCGATATACGTCTGATCCATGATCGACATGGCGAACACGCCGTTCTTGCGCAGCGTGTCGATAAAGCCCGGCTGGGCGAAATCCTTGAGATCCTGCTTGAGCACATCCATATTGTTATTGTCGGGCTTCCAGTGCGAGATCATCAGGTGCGGGTTGTACTGGTGAAAATAGGCGGCGTTGCGCGCGATCTCCGTCGCGTTCATGCCCGCGTTGCTCTGCATGGCCTGGAAGCTGACGAAGTCCATCTGGCGCATGGTGTCGGCGAAGTGCGGGATCATGCTCAGCCCGGCGCCGATGCGCGAGTCGTCGAACGAGGTTTGCCAGCCGCCCCAACTGAGCGAGACGAGCGAGCCGGGCGTGTTCCGGGTCGTGGTCAAGTATCACGACGAGG
>CBJNAR010000766.1:0-2846 GCA_966434075.1 uncultured bacterium | reverse complement strand
CCGCATCGCCTGCCGGCCCAGCTCCGCCGCGGGCTGCACGGCGGCGGTCAGGAACGGCGCGGCGCCCACCGAGGGCGGAAAGTCATCAAACGAGACCACAGCCACATCCTCCGGCACGCGCAGGTCGTGGGCCCGCAACGCTTCCAGCACTCCGAGCGCGATCACGTTATTGGCCGCGAAAATCGCCGCGGGGCGCCGCCCGCTCGCCAGCAGGTCTTGCATCGCCGCATACCCCCAGGCTTGCCGGTAGGGGCCGCGCCGGATCAACCCCTCGTCAGGCGCGACCCCCGCATCTTGCAAGGCGGTTCGGTAGCCCCGCACCCGATCTTCCCCGGTTGACACCGTCGCCGGCCCGCCGATCATGGCGATCTGCCGGTAGCCCGTCGCCAGCAGATGCGCGGTGAGCCGGTACGCGCCGGTGTAGCTGTCCCCGCGCACAATGTCGGCGCTCAGCCCGCTCACCTGCCGGTCGATCAGGACAAAAGGCACCTTGCGGCGCTTCAAGGTGCGCAGTAACTCCGTGCTTTCGACGGTGGGTGCGATAAGCAGGCCATCGATCCGCCGGCGCAGCAACAGGTCGAGGTAGCGCGCCTCCTTGGTCGGGTCTTCATCGGTGTTACACAGGATGACCGCATAGCCTGCGTCGATAGCCGTGTCTTCCGCGCCCCGCGCCACGGTCGTCCAGAAGGGATTCGTGACGTCGGTCAGCAACAGGGCTAATAACTGGGTGCGCTGGGAGCGCAGGCTGCTGGCAAGAGCGTTGGGGACGTAGTTGAGTTCGGTTGCCGCATCCAGGATGCGCTGGCGCGTGTGCGAACTGACATAGCCACTGTTGTTGAGCGCCCGCGACACGGTAATGGCCGAGACGCCCGCTTTGGCCGCGACATCATGCAGCGTCGCCGTCATACCCCGCCCTTCCTGGCGACTGTATCGTGAACAGCGGTCAGATGCTTATGTTAACGTTGTCATGTTAACGTTACCACATTCTAGCATAGCTTTTCGACGAATGCAATAGGGTAACCCAACCTAATTATTGGCCTGGTGAGCGGGGCCTATGCGTGGGAGCTGGAGGCGGCCTGCACGTCGAAGCAGAGCCGGTGGGTGCGCAGGGCGTCGGCGTAGCTGCTCACGAGGAGACCCGGCTCGTTACGCTGGACGGCCTGGAGAAAGGCGCGGTCCTCGTCCACGAACGGGTCGTTGCGGGTCAGCACCTCACGGCGCTCGCGGCCCCAGTCGTACAGCACGCTGCGCTGGGTGATCGTGATCGACAGGCCCTCGCAGACGATCTGCACCTGGGCGGCGGCCACCCCGCCCAGCAGGCAGGTGGCGGTGAACACCCCCGTGGCTTCCGTATCGAAGCGCAGCAGGGCCGCGCTCACGTCGGCCACGTCGGCGTCGGGGTAGGCGGCCTGGCCGTAGCGCGTGGCCGTGGCCGCCGTCACGGTCGCCTCGCCCACCAGCAGCCGAGCCAGGTCGAAGAGGTGCGTCGCCTGCTCGACCATCTGGCCGCCGCCGCTGGCCTGGTGGCGCCACCACTCCGGCGGCGGCGTGGCGTCATGCCAGGCGCCCAGCACCATGCGCGCCGGGTACGCGGCCAGGGTGCGCTGCACCTCGGGGATCGTGTCCAGCGCGCGCCAGTGGTAGCCCACCGCCGCGATCAGGCCCGTGCGCGCCAGGGCGACCCCGATCTCCTCCCCCGTGCGCCGGTCCGCCGATAGCGGCTTCTCCACGAAGAAGGGGATGCTGCGCTCGATGAGCCGCGACTCGATCTCGCCATGCCCGCCGGGCGGGATGCAGATCCAGGCCGCGTCGATGGTTTCCCGGCTCAGCAACTCGGCCACGCTGCCGTAGACCGGACACCGCCAGCGGTGGGCCACCGCGGCGGCGCGTTCGGGGCTCGGCGAGACGATGCCCGCCAGTTCGACCTCGGGTTCGGCGGCCAGCACGCCCAGATGGCGCCGCGCGATGCCTCCGCTGCCGATCATTGCCACTCGCATGAGCGTACCTCTTCCTTCGCTTGGATTACGGCGACGCCGCGGGTGCCTGCTCGGCCAGGGGCGTGACCAGCCCCGCCGGGATGCCCTCCCGGAAATCAAGCACCGCCTGCAACACCTCGGCGGGGCGCTCGTCCAGCAACTGGAACAGCCGGGGCGCCTCGGCGGCGGGCAGCAGGTGGGTAATCAGGGGCCGCAGTTCGACCTTGCCCTGCGCCGCCAGCGCCATAAACGTCCGCACCAGCCGGGCACGGTCCCAGCGATGTTGCAGATCCGGCGCCAGTCCGGAGATCTGCGAGCAGACGAGGTTGATGCGGTTGTGGTGAAACTCCTCGCCCAGATACAGGCCCTGGGCCGCGCCCTGGAAGAAGCCCAGCGCCACCACCTTCGAGGAATAGGCGGCGGCGCGGATGGCCTCGTGCAACGCCGCCGCCGACCCCGACGCCTCGATGCACACATCGGCTCCCCGGTCGCCGGTCAGCCGCTTGATCTGTTCGGCCACGGCGCCGCCGCCCGCATCGAGGGTCTGGTCGATACCCAGCCGGCGGGCGGTTTCCAGGCGCAGCGGCACCAGATCCACGCCGATGACCGTTGCCCCCGACAACTTCGCCAATTGCGCGACCAGTTGCCCGACCACGCCCAGGCCGAACACGGCCGCCGTCTCGCCCAGGCGGATATTCGCGTCAAGCACGCCGTTCAGCGCGATGGCGCCAATATGCGAGAAGATGCCGTAGAGCGGATCGACATCGGGCGGCAGGATATATTCGCGAGCATACTCAGCCGTGCCGATATGGACTGTGCGGTGGCCCCACGTGCCGTACACCCGGCTGCCCAACGGCAGCTTGCGCACGC
>CBJNAR010000765.1:0-2847 GCA_966434075.1 uncultured bacterium | reverse complement strand
AGCCGTCATTCTGAGCGCAGCGAAGAATCTCGTCGCGGGCGGGTAAATTGTCATTCTGAGCGCAGCGAAGAATCTCGTCGCGGGCGGGTGCAAGACGAGACTCTTCGCTGCGCTCAGAGTGACACTCTATGGTTGAAAGATTACCGAGCATGTAAAAAGGCCGGTCGTGGGCGGGACCGGCCTTTCACTTATTAGGTTTGGATGAGTCCTGCGGGCGCGAACCACCTAACACCGGCGCCCGGCACCGTTACGACTCTACCCCTCGATGTAGCCGTGCTCATAGAGCCAGCGCGCGAAGCGCAGGCGCTTGTAGTCGTCGGTCCACTCGTTCAAATCGCCATGCTGGATGCGATTGCGTGCGGCGAGCAATCGCGCGGTCTCGGCAGGCGTGAAGCCGGCCAGCGCCAGGGCCACCAGGGTCTCCTGCTCTACCTGCTCGACGTTCTGCGCCGATGCGGGCATCTGGGTGTTCGACATATCAGACATTGCCGCCCGTCCTTTCCCCTGTAGGGGGGTCTATATACCGTCATGCCGCCGGGCGCCATTGCTCGTTAGATCGATTATAACCGTCCGGCGTCTGCGGGCCAATAGCCTGCTGGTCCCATTCCGGATGGGACTTCCGTCCCCCTCGTCCCGCCCCCGTCACCGGGGCCGGGTAAACTTTCCTCTACTACAGACAACGCTTGAGGTCATGCAAAGGTTCCTTGCGATTTTCCCCGGCCCTGGCGCCCATAGACCTGGAAAGCGGCGGCCCTCGGCAAACCCCTGGGGGCAGACATCCGGCGACTGGCGTCTGTACCACCCGGCATGAACCTTGATGTCGAACTAAAGGCAGAAAGCGTGCCAGGGCCGCCCGCGCGAACGGGCGACCCTGGCATCAAATGGCTGTTCGATTTGCAGCGGCGACGACCCGGTCAGGGCCGGCACCACTCGTACATGCGCGGGAAGGGGATGGTTTCGCGGACGTGGGGCAGCCCGCCGACCCAGGCGGTGACCCGCTCGATGCCCATGCCGAAGCCCGAGTGGGGCACGCTGCCGTAGCGGCGCACGTCCAGGTACCACTCATAGGCCTCGCGCGGCAGGTTGTGCGCGCGCATGCGCTCTTCGAGCAGCGCCAGGTCGTGGATGCGCTGGCTGCCGCCGCAGATCTCGCCGTAACCCTCCGGAGCGATCAGGTCGGCGGCCAGCACCACGTCGGGCCGCTGGGGATCGGGCTGCATATAGAAGGCTTTGATCGCGGTCGGGTAGTGGGTGATGAACAGCGGCTTGTCGTACTGGCTGCCCAGCGCCGTCTCCTCGTCGCCGCCGAAGTCGTCGCCCCACTGCGCGTCGGGGTTCACGGTGCGCTGCAAATAGGCGATGGCCTCGTCGTAGGTGACGCGCGGGAAGGGCGGCACGATCTTTTCCAGCTTGCTGGTATCGCGCTCCAGCACCTTGAGTTCCTCTTTGTGCGTGTCTAGCACCGTCTGGACAATATAGGAGACAAACTGCTCCTCTAATTCCAGCAGGCCGGGCAACTCCATAAACGCCACCTCGGGCTCGACCATCCAGAACTCCATCAGGTGACGGCGCGTCTTCGACTTCTCGGCGCGGAAGGTGGGGCCGAAGCAATAGACCTTGCCCAGGCTGCCGATGGCGGCCTCGTTGTAAAGCTGGCCGCTCTGGCTCAGGAAAGCGGGCTGGCCGAAGTAGTCGATCTCGAACAGCGTCGAGGTCCCCTCGGCGGCGCTTGGCGTCAGGATCGGCGCATCGACCAGCGTGAAGTCGTGGCTGTCGAGATAGTCGCGCACGGCCTTGATCACCCCGGCGCGGAGCTTCAGCGCGGCGTTCTGCCGCGACGAGCGCAGCCAGAGGTGGCGGTTCTCCATCAGGAACGCGACGCCGTGCTCTTTCTCGGCGATGGGGTAGTCTTGCGTGTACTGGTAGACCGCGACATGCCGCACCGAGACCTCGACGCCGCCCGGCGCGCGCTCGTCGGCGCGCACGGTGCCGGTGGCGGCGAAGGCCGACTCCAGCGTCAGCTTATCGGCGGCCTCCCAGTCCTCGGCGCTCAGGTCGCCCTTGAAGGCGACAAGCTGGCAGACGCCGGTGCCGTCGCGCATGACGATAAATTGCAGCTTGCCCTTCGACCGGTGGTGCTGCACCCAGCCGCGCACGGTGACTTCCTGCCCCACATGGTCCGGCAGATCGCGGATATAGACGACGGGGGCTGCCGCCTCGGGCGCGGCCTGTTCCTTCACTTCAGTATCCGACATGGCTCTCTCCTCCAGACCCGTTCTCGCCGTGTGCGGAACGCGGCAGTGTACTATACCACAACCGGGCCGGGCTTAGCTACCCGCCGGCACCTCCGGCGCCGCCTCGCCGGCCCCGTCGCTCGCGCTATCGCCATCGACCAGGGGCAGTTCGACATAGAACGTGCTGCCCACGTCCAACTCCGACTCGGCCCAGATGCGCCCGTCGTGGCGTTCGACGATCTGGCGGCTGATGTAGAGGCCGAGGCCCAGCCCGCGCTGGTGGGCATAGACATCGTGCGCGCGGAAGAAGCGCTCGAACAGCCGGGGCAGATCGTCCGGCGGAATGCCCGCGCCGCGATCCTGCACGGCCACCCGGACCCGGTCATGGAGGCGCGTAATGGTGCAGGTCACCGCCCCCGCCGTCGAATACTTGAGCGCGTTGGTCAGCAGGTTGACGAAAACCTGCTCCAGGCGCCCCGGATCGCAGCGCACCAGCCCATCGTCTTCGCCCACAAGCTGGAGATCGTCCTCGCGGGCACCGGCCACCGGGCGCACGCTGTCGATGGCCCCGCGCAGCACCGCGCGGACAGAGCACTGCTCCCAGTGAAACTCC
>CBJNAR010000764.1:0-2849 GCA_966434075.1 uncultured bacterium | reverse complement strand
GGGGCAGGCGTCGCTCCGGCATCGGCATCGCTGGACTCGTCGTCTTCGTCCACATCGCTTTCTTCCGGCGCCCGGGCGATGGTGGTCTGCCAGGCGTGGGTGCGGGCCAGGCCCAGCGTCTCCTGCAACGCGGCGAAGAGCGGGGGCGCGTCGGCATCGACCACGCGGGCGTCTTCGCTGCCGGTGGCGCGGTAAGCCGCCTCGCGCGCCAGCAGCGGGCTGACGGCGCGGAAGCGGGCCACCAGCGCCTGCCAGAGCACGACGTTGGGGTCGAGTTCGTCGAGTTCGCCGCGGAATGAGCGTTCGCCCATGGTCAGCAGGTCGAGCTTGCGTTGCGGCGGCGGCGGCACGTAGGGCAGGTGCGGCAGCGTCGTGCGGTAGCGGTTGATGCTCGACGGCACATGCTTGACCGCGTCCAGCACCAGACCATCGGCGCCCACCAGCACGATGTTGCTGTGGCGGCCCATGATCTCGGCGATCAGGTGGGTCTCGTAGAGGGCGAAGCCGGGCGGGATCTCGGCCCGGCGGTCGTCGAACGGCTCGTCGGCCCCGGCCTCGTCGTCCTCCTCGGCCAGGTCGGCGTCGTCCAGGCCGGGCGGGCCGTGCTTTTGCACCGGCAGCACCTTGGTGAAGCCGAAGTCGAGCACGCGCTCAAACTGCGGCTGCTCGATGGTTTGCAGCACGGCGCCGCGCACATATTTGCGCAGCAGCAACAGCAGCGGCGAGCGCACCGTGGGGTCACGGGTGGGCGGAGCAGCCAGCAGGTGGACGCGGGCGTTTTCGGCGTGGGCCGAGAGCAGCAGGTGCCGGCGGCGGCGCGCGCCGTAAATCTCCAGGGCCACGGCCAGCGGGCCAACGGCGCGCACCTGCTGGACGCGCCCCGGCACCAGCCCGGCGAGTAGCTCGTCGCGGGTGGCCGCAATCGTCAAAGCATCGAAAAACATAGGGGCGGGCACCTCCGGTCAGCCGTCTCTTGCAGTATACGCGGGCCGCGCCTGCTTGCCAAGCACCGGCGTTTCCGCTATACTGAGGAACAAGAACAGGCTATCGCGGCGTGTGGCTTCGGGTCACGCACCGTGCAGGACGGGAAGGATGGGCGAGACGGCAACCGAGATTTCCTCCGTGCAGGGTCCCGAACCCATGGTTGTGCCGCATGAGGCGGCGGTGCCTGAGATGGATGCGTATGTCTTGCGGCCCCCGCCGCCGTTGCTGGTGGTAATTTCCGGGCCGTCGGGTGTCGGCAAGGATGTCACGCTCACCCGGATGCGCGAACTGGGCTACAAGTTCCACTATGCCGTGACCGCGACGACGCGGCCCCGCCGCCCGACCGAGCAGGATGGGGTGGATTATCATTTCAAGACCGTTGCCGAGTTCGAGCGGATGCGCCGCGAGGGTGAGTTGTTGGAATGGGCGCAGGTCTATGGGCATTACTATGGTATCCCCAAATCGGAAGTGACCGATTATCTGGCGCGGGGAGAAGATGTGGTGGTGAAACCCGACGTGCAGGGGGCGGCGACGATCCGGCGGCAGGCGCCGGAGGCGGTGTTTATTTTCCTGGCCCCGCCGTCCTTCGCCGAGCAGGCCGAGCGCCTGCGCCTGCGCAAGACGGAAGACCCCGCCGAGTTGGCCCTGCGGCTGCGCATCGCCGGGGAAGAGATGAAGGCGTTGCCGCAGTTTGATTATGTGGTGGTCAATCACACCGGCAAGCTGACCGAAACGGTCCGCCAGATCGTCTGCATCTTGACCGCCGAAAAATGCCGCGTGCATCCCCGGCAGATTAACCTCCAGGAGAGGACCGCGACTCATGGCCTCTAATCCCCCCGACGTACACAACTTGCTCCACCAGGCCATGGATGCGCTCACCCGCGGCGATAAGCCGCTGGCGCGCGATCTGCTGACCACTGTGCTCGAAATGGACGACCGCAACGAGCAGGCGTGGCTCTGGCTGAGCGGCGCGGTCGATTCGCCCCACGAACAGCGCATCTGCCTGGAAAACGTCCTGACCATTAATCCCGGCAGCACGGCGGCTCGCCAGGGGCTGGCCTACCTGGAAAAACAAGAGGCGGAACATCCCACGCCGCCGCCCGCTCAGGCCGCTACGCCCCAACCGGCAACAGCCGCGCCGCCGGCGCCCCCCATGGCCGAGCCGCCCGCGCCTCCGGCACCGGCGGCTGCCACCCCGGTCGTCGACTACCCCGCACCGCAAGAAGCCGCGGCGCCCGCCGCCGTGGCGCCCAACTATCCCCCGGCGGTGCCGCCGGAGTGGACCGCCGCGCCCGCCGCCCCGCCGCCCGGCTGGGGCAACGGCCCGGCAGCGTCCGCGCCCGCCGCACCTGCCTCTAAAGAGGCACCGGCCTCCGCGATTCCAGCGGAGTGGGGCAGCGCGCCCGCCGCCCCGGCGGCCTCTGCGCCCGGCGTGCCGCAGTGGGATGCCGGCGCCACGGGGGCATCCGTGCCGGGCTGGGATACGCCCGCCGCGTCCGCCTGGGGCAGCCCGGCGCCCGCGCCCGCCTGGGGTAGCCCGGCCCCCGCGGCCTCCGCGCCCGCCTCGGCGGACGCCGACCCCTGGGCCGCATTGCGCGCCGATCTCGCGGCGCCCCCCGCGCCCGCCCCCGCGTCCACGCCGCCCGCGAGTAACGGCGGGATGCTGGGCGCTGCCGCCAATAGTTCGTGGATGGACGCCTTCGGTAGCGGCCCCAGTGCGCCCCTGGCGAGCCCCGGCCCCTGGCCCGGCGGCAGTTCGGCCTCGGGCACCGTGGCCGATAACCTGGGTGTCACGCCGTTTACGTTCGACGCGACGGGCGGCACGCCCGCGCCCGCGGCGGATAACCCCTGGAGCGAGGTCGAAG
>CBJNAR010000763.1:0-2851 GCA_966434075.1 uncultured bacterium | reverse complement strand
GACATGTTCTGCGTAGCGACACATGGCGTCTTCCTCCTGCCTACAAAAACACAAACACGTCGCCGGATGCCGCCCAGGTCAGGCGCGATCAGCAGCCGTTGAAGCTCATTATAGCCCAATTTCGGGCGGTATCGCAAGATGGATCGGCCCTGACAGCAACAGCAAATTGTACGTGCTTGACACGCCACGCAGCGGATGCTAGGATCGGCGCCACCGGGGGAGCGGCACGCCCGGCATCAGATTGGGCCATCAGGCAGAGGAGGGCGGCGGGATGGGCGATCGGATTCTGGTGTTTGGGGCCGGGGGGTACAGCGGGCGCATGGTGGTCGAAGAACTGGCCCGCCGGGGCCAGCCGATGGTCCTGGCCGACCGCCAGGCCGCGCGCATGGAGGCGCTGATCGCGGAGTTCGGACTCGATCCAGACGTGCCCCGCCATGTCGCCGATGTCGACCATCCCGAGACGCTGCCGCCCATGTTCGAGGACGGCGTGCGCACGGTGATCAACTGCGTGGGGCCGTTTTTGCGCCTGGGCGAGCCGGTCGTAGCGGCGGCGGTGGCGGCGGGAGTCCATTACCTCGACCTGAGCGGGGAACCGCCCTTCATCCGGCAGATCATTGAACGCTATGATGCGGCGGCGCGCGAACGCGGCTGCGTGGTCGTCCCGACTTGCGGCACCGAATACGCCCTGTCCAACTGGGCGGCGGCGCTGGCGGCGCGGGGGCTGGAACCGGTGGACCACATCGCCACCACGTTCGGCATCACCCGCGACCGGCCCAGCAAGGGCACGCAGCGGTCGTTCTTCCTCGCGCTGGCCCAGCCCACGCAGGGCTGGCGCGGCGGCAAGCAGGTGCCCTATCCGCCCGCCCGGCAGATGCGCCGCGTGCGGCTACCCGCGCCGTTTGGCCGGCGGCTGGCCCTCAACTCCCCCCTGGGCGAACTGATCCAGATCCCCCGCCATATCCAGGTTACGAGCATGGACAGCTACCTGGCGTTGCCCACGCCCGTCGCGCTGTTCCTGGGCGCGCTCGGCCCGGCGCTGCCCAAAGTCAGCCCGCTCATCGGCCGGATCATCGAACCGATTACCCGCAACCCGCCGCCCGACTTCGTGGAACAATCGATCTGCGTCGTCAAGGCGACGGCGCGCAGCGGCAAGGGCCGGCGCAACGTGATCCTGATGGGCCGGCAGGTCTATCGCCTGGCCGCGGCCATCGTCTGCTGGTGCGCGCTGCAAACGCTGGAACCGGGATTCACCGCCCGCGGGGTGCTGGGGCCGGCGCAAGCCTTCGACCCCTGCGCCGCCGTCCAGGCACTGGAAAGCGCGGGCCTGCACCACTCGCCCCTCCCGCCGGGGGTGTGCTAGCAGCGCACCCGCTACGCGCGGCTGCCCGCGGCGGGCGGCACCGGACCGACCCCGGCGCGGGCCGCGAAGTACATCGCCAGCGCCTGCGTATGCAGCGAGAAGGCCAGGTCGGTGGGGCCGGGCAGCACGACGCGCTCGCTGGTCTCGTTGGTCGGAGTGAAGGGCGGCAGATCGGCGGCGGTGTGCGGGACAGCCAGACCGAAGACCAGCAGATAGCCGTCGGCGGTCAGCACCGCGAAGTCGCGGATCTCGGCGGGATCCAGGCGGAGCCCCGTCTCTTCCCAGACTTCGCGCGCGCCCGCCTCCTGCCACGTCTCGCCGAGGTTGATGTAGCCGCCCGGCAGGGCCAGCATCCCGACGCAGGGCGCGACCGTGCGCCGGATCGCCAGCACGCCGTTGTCCACCGGCACCAGGATCACGGCGACCGGCAGCGGGTTCAGGTAGCTGGTGTGCCCGCAGGCGCTACAGCGGCGCGGCCAGGGCGGGTCGCCCTCGTATTCGTGCCCGCACCAGCCGCAGTGCGAGTTGCGCTTGATCATCTGCTTGCCCTCCATGCCGCTCCCAGTCCGCATTGTCATGCTGAACGCAGTGAAGCATCTCGTCTCTTGCCCCACGCGACGAGACTCTTCGCTCCGCTCAGAGTGACAAGTACCACACGCGACGAGACTCTTCGCTCCGCTCAGAGTGACAAGTACCACCGGAAGGCGTACTCCGCACCGGGGTCGCCGCGCTTACCCGCGGATCGCCAGCATCCGGTCGATGGCGAGCCGGGCCTTCGCCGCAATTTCGGGTTCCACCTCGACCGCAGGCGCCATGTCGCGCAGCGTGTCGCGCAGCTTTTCGAGCGTGATCTGCTTCATGTAGCGGCAGACCGCGCCGTCGTCGGCGGGCACGAACGTCTTGCCGGGATTCTCCTTGCGCAGCCGATGCAGCAGGCCGGTCTCGGTCGCCACCAGGTGCGTCGTGTTTGGCGACTGCGCGGCGTGGCGGACCATGCCCTCGGTCGAGAGGACGAAGGTGCTTGTGGCGGGCAGCGTGCCCTCGTTGCGCGCCCAGACGTAGCGGCTGGTGCAGCCGCACTCCGGGTGGATCAGCAGGTCGGCGTCGGGGTACGCCTGCTGGTTGGCGAGGATCTCGTCAGGGCGGATGCCGGCGTGGACGTGGCACTCGCCCATCCAGACTTCCATGTTGTCGCGCCCCAGCGACTTCTTGAGCCAGGTGCCCAGGAAGACATCGGGCAGGAACAGGATCTCCTGGTCTTCGGGGATGGCCCGGATCACGGCCTGGGCATTGCCGCTGGTTACGCAGTAGTCGGACTCGGCCTTGATAGCCGCCGTGGTGTTCACGTAGCTGACGACCACGGCGCCTGGGTGCTCGGCCTTCCACGCGCGCAACTGCTCCACGGTGATCGAGTCGGCCAGCGAGCAGCCCGCCGTCACATCGGGGATGAGCACGGTGCGTTCGGGGTTCAGGATCTTGGCCGTCTCGGCC
>CBJNAR010000762.1:0-2861 GCA_966434075.1 uncultured bacterium | reverse complement strand
GGTGGACCGGCAGATCGCGCACAGGCCGGTTCCAGATGTTGTCGGCGGGGAACAGACCGCAGGGCAGCCCCGCGGGCGGCGTCAGCAACACCACTGTGGGCGTGGGCGACGGCGTGGGCGACGGCGTGGCGGTCGGCGGCACGGGCGTGTCGCTGGGCACCGGTGTATCACTGGGCGGGACAGGCGTGGCCGAGGGCGCGGGCGACAAGGTCGCGGTGGGCGGCAGCGCCGTGGCGCGTTGCGGCGGCACAGTCGGCACGGCCACCGGGGTGCGGGGGGCGGCGGGCAGGGAATCCACCGCGGGATTGCCCAGCCACCACAGGCCGATGAGGCCGCCCAGGACCAGCACAAGCACGCCCCACGCGCCAGGGTGCGCGCGCAACCAGGCCGGCATCGGCGGTTCCTTACGACGCCCCGCGGGGGTCAGCGCTACGTGTTATCATCGGTTATGGGCATTATGCAGGCGCGCTTCCCGCCTGTCAAGCCGCGAACCCCGCATAACTTCACCGCGAAGACGCGAAGATTATTGCGGTGCCCAGTATGGGTGTGTTAGTGTATGTCAGAGGGACCGGGGAACAGCGAACCGCCGGACCGGGAGGGTTCCCGGTCCGGCGGCCCTGTCCAAGGATGGGCTCGGCGCGAACGGTTAGCGGCTCTGCGCCGAGTTGGGGTCGATCATCAGGCCGGACGTGTCCACCACCTCGAAGTCGGAGGCCTGGATCGCGCCCATGGCGTTGAGCAGGTTATCGTTCCAGCGGCTGTCGGGCGAGCCGCTGATGTTGAGCCGGTCGCCGCTATCGGCCAGGATCATGCCGTAGTCCTGCAAGGCGCGCAGGATCACCTGGGTTTTGGCGTCGAAGCCGCTGATGTTCACGCTCGCCTTCAACCGCAACCGCGTGCCCATGGGCAGGGCGTTGGGGTCGCTGGACGACCCGTCGCTGTGGCGGGCGGGCCAGACATAGCGCGGCGCGATATTGGCCGTGGTGAAGCGGATGGCGTGGCGGATGACGCCGCTCGCCACCTCGTCGTAGCGCACCAGGCCGGGCAGGATCGGCAGGCCCGCGGCGTCCGCCGAACTCCAACCGGCGGGCCGCAGCGCGTTGGAAGCCAGCGACCACTTAGCGGCGGTGTCGGCATTCCAACTGCCGTTGCTCTGCGGCTGCCCATGGTACAGCTCATAATCCATGCAGGTACCGCTCTGCACGACGATCACGTGACGGTCTCCGCTCGTGACCGAGCCACCCTCGACGATCGCGTTGGCGGGGATCGGATAGGGGCCGGGGTCGCTGACCATGCCCCACTGGCCCAGGTTGATCGGCACGAGCGGCTGGGTGCTGGGCACCACGTTCACCGGGATGCCGATGGGGCCGCCGTTCCACATCCCGGCGGCGAAGTCGGGGTGCAGGGGTGCCGTGGCGCCGATGGCGTTGATGTAGCCGGCGGACTGCGGGTGGACCGGCAGCGTGCGCACGTTGCGGTTCCAGATGTTATCGGCAGGGAAGAAGCAGGGCAGACCAGGAATGGCGCCGGGCGTCGCGGTGGCCGCGGGTGGGGTGTTGGTCGGCGTGCTGGCCGGGGTGTTGGTCGGCACGCTGGCTGGCGTATTCGTCGGTGCGCTGGCCGGGGTGCGGGTCGGCGTCCGCGTTGGCGTGCGCGTTCCAGTGCGCGTCGCGGTGGCCGTGCTCGCCGGGGTATTGGTCGGGCGGGCCGTCTGCGTCGCGGTGGGCGGCGGGGTGCTGGTGCGCGGCACAGCAGTCGGGCTGGGCGCCACGGGCGTGCCGCCGGTGCTGCCCCCCGTGATGCCGGCCCCGGTCACGTCGAGGGTATAGCCGCCGCAGCCCGCGTTGGCCGTCACCTCGTAGACGGTGACGGCGAAGCTCTGCCCGGCGGGCACGTCGAAGGAGTAGCCGGTGGTGCCGCTATCTTGCCCCGGACTCAGGCCCAGGTCGGCGCGATAGTTGGTCTTGATACTCGCCGGATTGAAGCTGCCCAGGTAGGCGATGCTGAACACGTCGTTGCTGCCCGTGCAGGCCGAGCGCAGTTGCACCGTCACACACTGGTTGCTCGCGCTGGTATTCGTGTAGTTGTAGGCATCGTAATGATGCGCGGCGGTATCGCCGGTATCGGGCGCGCTCTTGACGGCGCCGCAGGCGCTGGGCGCCCAGTCGCGGATGATGCGGCCTGCCTGGGTGCGGTCGGCACTGGTGATGCTGCCCTGGATGGTCAAGGTGCTCAGGGTGGCGGCGGGCGCCGGGCCGGCGGAAGCCAGGTGCGGCCCGAAAGCGAACCCGAGGGCGAATACGACGAGGGCCAACACACTCACCGAGGCCACACGAACCGAAAGAGGTCGGGAAGTCAAAAGGCATTCTCCTCTGTACATGGATGTGGTTCCAACATGTTCGCGATCCTCGAAGCCACACATTCGAGAACGCGCCCACTTCACATCCCCAATTGTCCCATATTGACGACGTTCATCGTCACCGCAATCCTACCAACATCCGCAGTTACATCGCAATTACTAAAAGGCCCATCCGTATCAATTTAAGGTCACAACTCCGATGTGGATGATCATGCCTATCATATGGCGTGCCGCGCATGACGGAGGCCGGTTCCATGCCCATCTGCGCATGAATCATCCTGTTCTGCAGGGGATGTTCTGCTTCTATCCGGAGACGATATATAGATCCCACACAGGAACATCTGCTCGTAAGTAGTTGCGGATGCTCCGGCCCGCCGCAGGCTAACCTCGCCCCCCGGCCCCTTCTCGCCGCGGATCTCCGCACTTCTTTTCTGCCAGCCACCGTACTCAGCACGCAGCATTCAGTACTCGTCTGGGCGGGGATTAGGTTGCGCCCATCGCC
>CBJNAR010000761.1:0-2867 GCA_966434075.1 uncultured bacterium | reverse complement strand
CCCTGGTCGCCGCCACCGAACAGGCGTATACTTACGCCAACGGCAGCCCGCTCAACTTCATCGATCCTAATGGCAAGACAGCCATTGCTATTCCTATCGGCATCGCAGTTGTTGCCTGCGGTCCCTTATGCTGGGCTGCACTAGGGGCAGTCACGGGAGTTGTCCTATACCTTGTCATCACTAAGCTAATCCAGGATCAGGCAGCTAACAATGTGTGCTCTGAGGGCCGTGATGAATCTCATGATACAGAGCGGGCTGCTCGTCGGTCAGTGTTTCGGCGGTGGCGGATACCGACTTCGAGACCCAACAACTACGAGAGAAAGAAGGTGTATGGTCAAAACGACAATTTGAAAGGACCAAACGGTGAACCTTCGGAAGAAATCCATGCTAAAGATGTAAATGATAATGACGTTGTGATCCCACACCATGATAACGGGCATACCTTTACAGACGTGAACCCTCCCAAGATAGCGGGTCCGCATTATCATGGGCCCACCTCTGATCCAGGTCATATTTATTATCCCCAATGATAATTGGGGGAAGGGATTCTTGCTATGACCATCCAAGTCTATTCATCAAGTATTGGTCCTGAATCGGCCCGGCTGCTGCCTGGTATCGAGGAAGCCGCTGACTGGGTGCTTTGGGTGCGGCCGCAAAGCGCAACGTTCGATGAGAGTGACGTCGTCCAGCTGTGTAGCGCTGCGGCTCCGCTGCAGGGTATTATCTGGCGTATAACGGATGGGGGAGGACACACACCACGTATTAAGGATCACTATCGTGCTTTGGGAAAGTGGCACGATTTAACCGAAAATGCTGTGCTCAACGGCACGCTGGAGTATCAGCCTGGAGGTGATAGGATTTACTCTGATGTTGCCTGGGTGACGCCTAAATCATACAGCAATTTGGCTAACTTCCTTTCCGACAGCATGGCAGGTGTCAACAGCACCATTGCATTCGTTCCTAATCAAGGGGAGGCGGGCCGGCATTGGGCGAACGTTGTCTCTAGCCTAGCCTGGCTCTGGCTCTGTCGTCATTGGGTCGCTACATTACCACAGCCGTTAATAGATGCTAATGCTGTAGTATTGAGCTATATAAAGCTAACAAGGGAAATAGGTGGCATAGCGGGACTCATATGGGAAAGTAGTGATTATGAGCATGGATTAGTGTTTTATGGGCCGAAATCTTTGTTGGAGCCTGTCGCCACTCGCCTAACATCCAGCACGAACCGTATAGAGGAATCAACATTTGAACACTGGCTGCGTCGCGGAGTGAGTCTTCGCCTGGCCCCATAGAATCATCTCCAAAATAGAGGATTCCCTGTTGGTTTTGATCTTCGACACTGGACTAGACCAACTAGAGCGGCGCGGTGGCGGGCACCTACGCCTACGACGCCTACGGCAACCAAACGACCACTACCGGCAATGTCTACAACCCCTTGCGCTACGCCGGGGAGTACCTGGACAGCGAATCGGGCTGCTACTACCTGCGCGCCCGCTACTACGACCCCGGCACCCAGCAGTTCCTGACCCGCGATCCCCTGGTCGCCGCCCGGCGTGGCGACGGATAGCGGCCGGTATGGTATAATTAGCGGGCGACCCCGCGGCTGGGGTCGCCCCTGGCCTGTTCTCCTTGCGGTCGCGCGACCGATTAAGCGCCGCGGTTCCTGCTGTGCGTCCTGGTTGTCCGGCGTTACCCGCCCCCCGGCCCTGTTGGCGAGGCCGGCAGCACCCCGTTCCACGCAGGCCGGCCCCGCATTGGCGCATCCTGCCCGCGCCGCTGCACGCCGTCGCGATGCGCAGCGTCCCGCGCGACCCACCACCGGAAAGCATGATTACGGGCAAGCAAGAGCAATCGAACAGCGGGCGCCGGTGCCGCCGGCATCGCGGGACGCGCGGCCCCCTGGGGCCGGCGATCCTGGTCGGGCTGCTGGCGGTGCTGATCTGCGGCGGGTGCGATTTCGGGCCGGCCCCGGCGGGGCTGCCGGCGGACCCAGGGGATGCCGGCGCGGCGATCACCGTGGTCGTGATCCACGCCGCGGCCACCGCCACCCCGGCGGCGCTGCCGCCCACGCCGGCTGACCCGCCCGCGGCGACCGCCACGCTGCCGCCGCCCACCGCCGTCCCGGTGCGGCCCGTGGGGGTCGTGGTGAGCGGCAAACTGCGCGTGCGCGAAGGGCCAGCGACCCGGTATCCCGTCCTCACGACGCTGGACACGGGCACGCCGCTGGATGTCGCCGGGCGGGCGCAGGGGCTGGACTGGCTGAAGATCCGCCTGCCCGACGGGCAAGAGGGCTGGGTCTCCGCCGACCTGGTGCAACTGAACGTCGCCCACGCCGCCGTGCCGGTCGGCTACTTCCGCCCGCTGACCGGCATGATCCACACCGGCACCGGGCCGCAGGGCCACGGCGAACTCCGTCTGCAAAACAGCAACACCAGCGACCGGCTGGTGGTGGTCACGCGCAACACCGAGCCGGTGATGTCGGTCTACCTGCGCGCGGGCGAGAGCTTCACCATCGAGGGTATCGCCGACGGCACCTACCGGCTCTACTACAGCCAGGGCGAGGACTGGGACGGCACCAACTTTACCCGCAACGTCAAGACGAGCCGGTCGAGCGGTGCCCTGCTGTTCACCACCACCGACCGCACCTACAGCACCTGGAACATCGACATCTTCGTGCCGTCCGGCGGCAACACCGACGTGGAGGCCATCCCCGCCGCCGCCTTCCCCGTGCTCCCGCCCGACCAGGACAAAGACACCCCGTAGGCCATCCTGCGCCCAGGTCGTCCCTCACCGGAGATTGTCATTCTGAGCGAAACGAAGAATCTCCGTCTCGTAGGCCAAATGACGAGACTCTTCGCTGCGCTCAG
>CBJNAR010000760.1:0-2881 GCA_966434075.1 uncultured bacterium | reverse complement strand
CCCACCAGGCCAGCCGCTCGCCCCACGCGGGGCGCCGCGTGGCCGCGGGGTCCTGCGTGTAGACCTGGGCGGCGAGGGCGGCGATCGCCTGCCAGCGCTGCTGGGTCACGAGCTGGCGCAGCGACCGGCGCTGGCCCGCCTGGGCGTTACCCCGGATGCGCTCGACGGCCGCGCAGCCGGCTGGGTTCAGGTGTAGATCGTGCTCGACCTGCGGATCCCCGGTCAGCAAGGCCAGGGCGTGCCAGCGTTTACCTGCCAGCTCGGGTGGCAAGAGGGCGGTCAGGTCGGCCAGGGCGGCTTCGATTTCCGGGCTGTAGGTGACCTGCAGGTGCGGCACGCGGGCGGCGAGCAGGTTGCGCCGCAGCGCGTCCAGCCCATGGCCGCGGGTGGCCACCGTCGCCACCACCGGGATCCCAAGCAGGTCGCCCAGCCGCCCGGAATCGACCCGCACCCCGCGGCGCTGGGCCTCGTCGATCATGTTCAGATCGAGCACGAGCGGTATGCCGAGTTCGGCGAACTGCACGGTCAGGAACAGCGCGCGGGAGAGGTTTTTGGCATCGGCGATCTGCACGGCGCTCCGCGCCTGCCGCTCCAGGAGCAGGGCACGGGTGACGGACTCGTCGGCCGCCAGCGGTTGGAGACTGTTGATACCGGGCGCATCCAGCAGGTCCAGCCGCTGCCCGTCCAGCGCCAGCTTCCCGCGGGCGATTTCGACGGTTGTCCCAGGATAGTTGGAGACGGTAACATACTGGCTCGTAAGCCGCTTGAAGAGTACCGATTTGCCCACATTAGGTTGCCCCACCAATATGACCTGGGGCAGCCCCAATGCCGGAACGGTACCCACCTCGCCGTGACAGTTCATTTAGTCCCGATCCTTAGTCTCGCCGTACATCTCCTCACCAACCGTGATAAGCAGCGGGTTAGAGCGCCGCGAATCCCGGCGCCGGCGCCCGCTGCGTAGCACCGAGAGCATAGTACACGCGGGAGGTGAGAAGCAGGGTATACGCAAGTGAATAGGGTGTAAAACCTGGAAGGGACGCCTGTAGCATCGCGTGGTTGGTGAGACGGTCTCAAAGATCGTGGGACTAGCCGGGCAGGGCTTGCGCCCATTCTATCATGAGTGTCGGATCAAGTCTTGACTATTACAAATAAACTCGGGGTGCTCCGCCTGGCCGAGCAACTGGGCAACGAGAGTAAAGCTTGTCAGATCATGGGCTACTCCCGCGACAGCTTTTATCGCTTGAAAGAGTTGTATGCGGCAGGTGGCGAGGCGGTGCTGGCCGGCATCAGCCGCAAGAAACCCTTGCCCGCCAATCGGGTCGCTGCCGCCTCAGAATATGGTGACGGTGGTTGAGCGAACACGCGACGCAGTTGCTGCGCGGCGCCTACCTAGCGACGCACTTCCCAGAACTGGGTCGCATTCTGAATACACATCCGCGTATCGTCAACGCAGCAACGAGGCGCCGCCATCGACGTAGATCTCCACGCCGGAGACATGGCGCCCCAGTTCTGATGCGAGGAACACACAGACATCGGCCACCTCGTCCGGGTGCCCGGGGCCTTCGTCGATTGCGGGACTGCCCTGCGGGAGTTCGACTTCGAGTCCGATTTTGTCGGTGTCGCGCTCTTCGGTGCGCTGCTGGATGTTCGTGTAGATGAAGCCGGGGCAGACGGCGGTGCAGCGGATGTTGTGCCGCCCGAGTTCCAGCGCCATGATCTTCATAAAGGCGACTTGTCCGGCCTTGGAGCTGCTGTAGGCGCTCGTGCCGGGGTTCGAGAAGGTGCGTGTGCCGTTAACGCTGCTCGTGATGATGCTGCCGCCGCCGTTGTGCTTCAGGTGCGACACCGCGAAATGCACGGTCAGGAAGGTGCCTTTGAGATTGATGTCCAGCGTCTTTTCCCATTCGTCGGGCTGGAACTCCTCGACGGGTGCCCAGACGCCGTTGATCCCGGCGTTGGCAAAGACAATATCCAGCTTGCCGAACCGCTCCACGGTCGTTTCGATGGCCTGTTGGACGGCCTCGGCGTTGCTCACGTCGCAGTCCACATAGATCGTCTGGTGGCCCGCTGCGTCCAGTTCGCGGCGGAGGCGCTCGCCCTCTTCAGGCTGTACGTCAGCGAGGGCCACCGGCGCCCCTTCTGCGGCGAAGCGCCGGGCAGTGGCCGTGCCGATCCCGCTGGCCGCGCCGGTGATGAAGGCAACCTGATTGTCCAGCATGCCCATGTGACCGTCTTCCTTTCTGCGGCACAGCCCCGGCCGGCTATAAAGCCTCGCGATGGCGTGCGGCAAGCCGTGCTGCGTGATCCCCGCGCCCTGTCGTCCGCAGGCGCTCCAGGTAGCGCGGCAACATGCCCCGTGTGTGGAAGGGCCCTCCTTCCCGCAACACGGTCATCAACGGGTCTACATCCGTCCCGCTCTCCAGTATCATCGCATGCTGCCAGCCGGCGAGCAAGGCCATTGCCCTGTCTACCACCTCGGGGCGATCGGCTGCCAGGTCATGCTGCTCATGCGGGTCGTGTGCCAGGTCGAACAGCATGATCGGCTCCAGTTCCTTATACCCATCATGATAGGTGCGCAAGCACAGGTAATCGTCAAAACGCACCCCGCGCTGGCACGCCCACGCGCCCTGGCTGGTGATGAGATACGGCCGGCCCGCCTCCCGCCCTTCGCGGAACGCGGCCGTGAACGGCTGGGCGTCCCAGTCGCAGGCCATCCGGACGATGCTGGGCGTGCCGAACGGCAACATCTTCCAGCAGTACCTCGACTATCTAAACAGCCTCATCCACCTCAATTTCGGCCTGTCCTACAGCTACTTCCCCTACAGTGTCATGCACATGATCGGGCAGGCGATGTGGTGGACCATCATCCTCGTCCTGACCA
>CBJNAR010000759.1:0-2886 GCA_966434075.1 uncultured bacterium | reverse complement strand
TTCGGCGGTCGCTTTATCGATCAACTTCATTCCTCGTCTCTCCCACCGGGCCCAGCCCGGATCCCCGCACAGGGGCATGCAAATTCGCCAGTCGCAGGCCCGCCCGCGCCTCAGCACCAGCGCAGCGGATAGCGCACGGCGCTTCCCGCACAAGGAACCGCCGGAGACGCCGGAACCGGTGTTAATGATCGGCCAGGGCGGGGCCTGCCCCCATTGTACCAGAATCCTCTCCATCGCACAGGCCCGCCGGCGCCGGCGGGCGGCTTTTCACCCCGTTGTCACCGGTATACACCACGCATGCAACCGCGTGGTGCTAGGGTGGGCAGATACGGCCGTCTTGGGCGGGCGAGGGTGGCGGGAACGCGCGCACCCGCAGCGCGGGCCGGGTTGCCGCCGCCGAGTGTTCGATTCCGTAGCACAGATAGGGAAAGGAGTGGAACCCAGGTGGAAGCACACGTCTATCGCACGGAACTCACGCCGATGAGTTTTCTAGAACGGAGCGCCGCCGTCTTTCCGGAGAAGATCGCGGTGGCCCACGTGAATCGCCAGTACACGTACCAGGAGTTCGCCGAGCGGGTCTACCGGCTCGCCACGCATCTGCGCGCCCGCGGTGTGCAGAAGCACGATCGGGTGGCCTTCTTATGCCCGAACACGCCGGCCCTGTTGGAAGCGCACTACGCGGTGCCCGCCGCGGGCGGCATTCTGGTCGCCATCAATACCCGGCTCAACTCGCAAGAGATCGGCTACATTCTGCAGCACTCGGGCGCGAAATTCCTCTTTGTCGATGCCGAACTCGCCCCGTTGATCACCCCCCTGGCCCTGAACGGCGTCCAGGTGGTGCGCATTGACGATACCGGTGCCGCCGACGACCCCTACGAGATATTCCTCGCGCAGGGTTCGCCCGATCCCCCCGTGAGCTGGTTGGAAGACGAAGAGGAGACGATTACCATTAACTATACCTCGGGCACGACCGGCAAGCCCAAGGGCGTCATGTACAGCTATCGCGGCGCGTACCTTAACGCCCTGAGCGAAGTGATCGAAGTGGGGTTGACGAGTTCGAGCGTCTATCTCTGGACGCTGCCGATGTTCCATTGCAACGGGTGGTGCTTCACCTGGGCCGTGACGGCCGTGGGCGGCACCCATGTCTGTTTGCGCAAGGTCGATCCCGGCATCATCTGGGATCTCTTCGAGTCCGAAGGCGTCACCCATTACAATGGGGCGCCGACGGTTAATGTCTTCCTGGTCAATCACCCCAAGGCCCACCGGCTGGACCCGCAAGTAACGGCGACCGTCGCCGGGGCGCCGCCGTCGCCGACGCTGCTGGGCAAGTTGAAGAACCTCAATATCCGCCCGATCCACGTCTACGGCCTCACCGAGACCTACGGGCCGTACACCGTCTGCGAGTGGCACACGGAATGGGATCGGCTGCCGCACGCGGAGCAGGCCCGGATCCTGGCGCGCCAGGGGCAAAACAATGTCGTCGCCGACCGCGTGCGCATCGTCGATCAGGAACTGCGAGACGTGCCCCGCGACGCGCAAACGATGGGCGAAGTGGTGATGCATGGCAACAACGTGATGAAGGGCTATTATCAGGACCCGGACGGGACGGCCCGCGCGTTCACCGGCGGATGGTTCCACTCGGGCGATCTCGGCGTCTGGCATGCCGACGGCTATATCGAGCTACGGGACCGCGCCAAGGATATCATCATTTCGGGGGGCGAGAACATCTCGACCATCGAGGTGGAACAGGTCATCGAGCAGCACCCGGCCGTCCTGGAATGCGCGGTCGTGGCGATCCCGGATGAGCAATGGGGCGAACGCCCGATGGCTTTCGTGACGCTGCGCCCCGAGCAGACGGCCACGCAAGAGGAGATCATCGCCTTCTGCCGGACCCGGCTGGCCCACTTCAAATGCCCGGTGGCCGTAGAGTTCCGATCATTGCCCAAGACCTCCACCGGCAAGATCCAGAAGTACATGCTGCGGGAGGAATTACGGACCAGGTCGGCCCACCTGCCCGGCGTGGCTGCCGTCACCGGCTAGCACGCTTACACGCAGCGCCGGGAAACGTGGCGGTTCCTTCACCGTTCCTCCACCCCACGTGGATTGACAGCGTGCGGAGACCGCGCTACAATAAAATCAGTTCGAGCGTCCCATTGATGGGTTGTCGGCAGTGCCCCCTTCGGACTAGCCCGAAACAAAGCGCGAGTAGGTTCAAAAGATGCGTTCGCGGGCAACCGCACCTGACAGAATTTGCGCCGAAAGCCAATCGGGCGGTATTGGGCGATAGCTCAATACCTTGACCCCGGACGATCCGCCAGGATTGTCCGGGGTCTTTTATTGCCCCGCGCGCCCGCTGTCGATTCGTATCCGGCGGTTAACATCCCGCTACGGCAGGCGCCGGAGGCCGGTGCTATAGTCGAAGTGAGCGACCCGGCGCGATGCCGCCGGGCCACCCTGCACTGGGTGCGGGCCGGAGCGCCATCCGCCCCCGGTCCCCGATTGCGTCGCCGGGCGCCCGGCGACCCGCACAGGTAGGCAACAGCGAGGCAGTAAGATGAACACACTCGTCATTTACGACTCGAAATTTGGCAACACCGAGAAGGTCGCGCAGGCGATCGCCGAGGTGTTGCAGGCCCACGGCCTGGTCCGGTTGGTGCCCGTCGCCGAGGCCGAGACGGTCACGCTGGACGGCGTGGATCTGCTCGCCGCCGGTGGCCCGACCCAGGGCCACGGGATCAGCCCCGCGATGACCGCCTGGCTCGCCAACCTGCCGCGCGAGGTCGCGCAGAGCCTCCCCACCGTCACCTTCGACACCCGTTTCCGCAAGCCCGCCTGGCTCACGGGGTCTGCCGCGCACAGCCTGGCGAAGCGCCTGGAACAGCACGG
>CBJNAR010000758.1:0-2890 GCA_966434075.1 uncultured bacterium | reverse complement strand
GCCGGGCGACCAGGAAGACCTGGCCGATGCGTCCGGCGCCGATCCATTCCCTGGCCTGCACGATGCCGGGGCGATAGTGATAATTTTCGGCGATGCCCACGACGACCGGCACGCCTTCCAGCGCCTGCACTAGCGCCTGCGCCTGGGGCAGCGACGCGGCCAGCGGTTTCTCGCAGAGCACATGCTTGCCGGCGCGCGCCGCCTCGGTGATCATCTGCGCGTTCAGATGGATGGGCAGGGAGATGAGCACGGCTTCGACCCGTGGATTCGCCAGCAGCTCCCGGTAGTCGGTGGTCGTGGACGCGCCGCCGACCATCTCCGCGGTCGCCGCCGCCGCGTCCGGGTCCACGTCACAGATCTGGATGATCGTATACTCTTTAGAGAGGCGGCGCAGGGCCGGCCAGTGCAGCCATTTGACGGCCAGCCCCGCGCCCAAAATCCCCAGGCGAATTGGTTCGGCGGAATTGAGATCTTTTTTCATCGAATTTCCGTGTACCTCTTGACAACTGGTAGGAGGTATGCTATAATTCATTCCCGCCATATGTCTATAAGACTACACAAGGCACAATAATCCAGCAGTTGTGCTACGCAGCGCGTAGGCACAGGTTGGGTTGTTGTGTCTTATCGGCTTGTGTGCAAAGATGGCGGCCAGGCTCAGGCATTCTCACCTGGCCCTGGAAGCACGTTGAGCAACTGAATAGCGATTTGCTTGATAGGCTCGGCGCCGGCGGCTGACCATGGCCGCCGCGCTCCCTTCGACGCTGCAGGAAGCCCCAGTTCCATGGTTCTCGTATCCAAACTCCGGCCCGATTGGCTCATTATAGTCCGCTTCGGGTCCTTTGTCTAGCGTGCCGCTAGCGTCTCGATCCTTTTTGCCGGTTGCCGGGGATGTACACTCCGGCACACCATCCCGCACTCCCAAGGAGGGAATTTAATGGTCTTGACGAACCCGCAACCCGCCACGTCTGCCCGCCCGGACCACGGCGCCCTGCAGCCGGGAGAACTGCCCTTCGGCCACACCCAACTGGCCGAATACACGGCTCCCGAACGCCAGAACTTCGGGCATATTCCCGGCGTCATGCCGATGCCCAACCTGACCCAGATCCAGCTCGACTCCTTCAACTGGTTCCTCACCGAAGGGCTGAAGGAACTCTTCGAGGAGATTTCGCCGATCCAGGACTTCACGGGCAAGAACCTGGAACTGCGTTTCCTGGATTACCATTTCGGCACGCCGCGCTACGACGTGTTTCAATGCCGGCAGCGCGACATGACCTATGGCGCGCCGCTGCGCGTCCGCGTCCAACTACTGATCAAAGAAACCGGCGAGATCAAAGAGTCCGAGATTTTCATGGGCGATTTCCCGCTCATGACCGAAACCGGTACCTTTGTGATCAATGGCGCCGAGCGTGTGGTGGTTTCGCAGCTCGTGCGCTCGCCGGGTGTCTATTTCACCGCGACCGAAGACCCGGCCACGGGCCGCAAGATGTTCGCCGCCAAGCTGATCCCCAACCGGGGCGCCTGGCTCGAATTTGAGACCTCCAACAAAGATCTCCTATCCGTCAAAGTCGACCGGAAGCGGAAGATTCCGGTGACAATCTTGCTGCGGGCGATTGGCTATGCCCAGGACGAGCAGATCGAAGAGCTGTTCGCCGCAGTCAACACCAACCCGGATCACAACTATGTGCGTGCGACCATTGATAAGGATACGACGCACACCGAGGAAGAGGCGATCATCGACCTCTACAAGCGCCTGCGCCCCGGCGATCCGCCGACCCTCGACAACGCGAAGAACCTGCTCAATTCGCTGCTGTTCAACCCGCGCCGCTACGACCTGGCGAAGGTGGGCCGCTACAAGCTGAACAAGCGCCTCGGCCTCGATGTGTCGCTCGCCACGCGCGTGCTGACCAAAGAGGACCTGGTGCAGATCGTGGCGACCATGATCCGGCTCAACAACGAGCAGGGCCGCGCCGACGACATCGACCACCTGGGCAATCGCCGGGTGCGCGCCGTGGGCGAACTGATCCAGACGCAGTTCCGCATCGGCCTGCTGCGCATGGAGCGCGTGATCAAGGAGCGCATGTCGATCCAGGACCCCGAATCCGTCGCGCCCAACGGGCTGATCAACATCCGCCCGGTGGTGGCGGCGATGCGCGAGTTCTTCGGCGGCTCGCAGTTGAGCCAGTTCATGGACCAGACCAACCCGCTCAGAGAGTTGACGCACAAGCGGCGCTTGTCGGCGCTCGGCCCCGGCGGCCTGAGCCGCGACCGGGCGGGCTTCGACGTGCGCGACGTGCATAACTCGCACTACGGGCGCATCTGCCCCATCGAGACGCCGGAAGGCCCGAACATCGGCCTCATCGGCTCGCTGGCGACCTATGCGAAAATCAACGACTTCGGTTTCATCGAGACGCCGTACCGCCAGGTGCTGAACGCCGTCGATAACACGCCGGAGCAGTTGGTGGGCCGGCTGCTGCGCGAGAATGTCACCGACCCGGCGACGGGTGAGGTGGTGGCCCAGGCGGGCACCCGCGTGAACCTGCCGCTGGCCGAGCGCATCGCTCAGGTCGGCGTGACCCGCATCAAGATCGCACCTTTCGTGTCGAGCGAGATTAAGTATCTCTCCGCCGACGTGGAAGACAACTATGTAATTGTCCAGGCGAACGCACGGCTCGATGAGCACGGCGAGTTCGTCGATGAGCGCGTGTCCGTGCGCTACAACCAGGAGTTCCTGTCGGAGCCGGTCGAGCGCGTGGACTACATGGACGTGTCGCCCAAGCAGGTGGTATCGGTCGCCACGGCGCTGATCCCGTTCCTGGAGCACGACGACGCGAACCGGGCGCTGATGGGCGCCAACATGCAGCGCCAGGCCGTGCCGCTGCTCGTGCCCCAG
>CBJNAR010000757.1:0-2890 GCA_966434075.1 uncultured bacterium | reverse complement strand
CCAGCAGGCCCAACTGCACCGCGTAGGGCGTGCCCGCGTGTTCGGGGTGGGCTTCGAGCCGGGCGCGTTCCAGGTATTGCACCAGGTAGCCGCCCTCCATCTCGGCTTCGGTCAGCGGGTAGCCGTAGATGGGCAGCCCGCCGTGGGCGTCGAAATAGGCCACGAACGGGGCGGCCAGGGTGTGGCCGGTTTCGCGGTAGAAGCGCCCGCCGCCCTGCGCCCGGCCCGCGGGCGCTAGCGTTGCCAGCAGGGCCAGCCCGATCAGGACCAGGCCCGCGTACCAATATCTCATGTCGGCTCCATCGTCAGGGCCGCCCCGGCAAAGGGCGACCCGGTCATGTCGTCGTTGCAGCGTACCGGGGCAGCATACCAGATTGCGCGCCCTGGTTCCAAATCCGGGGTGGGGGGACCGGCCTAACCCCCCTGCCCCCCTTCCCGGCGCGGGAAGGGGGAACTGCGCGGCGCGCAGGAACGTCACTCCTCTCCCCGTGGCGGGGAGGGGGGAGAGGTTGCTCGCCCGCCGGCAGGGCGCGGATTCGGGCTGCTACAGGATCAACGAACGAGCCGTGGCAGGGTTTGGCCCGGAAAATGGATATTATAAGTAGAGGGGATGCGCGAAGGGGACGCGCGGCAAAATGGATCGCGACCGGGCCGCATTTCATCCCAAATTGGCCCGGTTTTGTCAGTACTTTTGTCAGTACGACTATAGTACGATAGGGGCGGGGAAAATTCCTGACTAGCTCGGGAGAGCGGGGCGCCGGGAGGAGGCCGGCGCCGGGCCGGCCCGGTTGCGGCCACGGGCGGGCGCCTTCGAGCGACATATCCGTATTGGTCTTCGCACCCGTTGGTATCGCGTCTTTAAGGAGGAGGAACCGCACCTATGGTCCACCAGACACGTCATCCCCGCCGGGTACTCGCAGGCATCGTCGCCTTGCTGGCGTTGCTCGCGCTGGCCGGTTGGCAAATCGGCCAGACGCACCCCGCCGCGCCCGGCGCCACGCTGGGCCGGGGGCCGCTGGGCAGCAGCGCCACGGGAGCCGGGGCAGGGGTGCCCAACGGCCCCAAGCCGCCCGAAGTCGCCGCTAACGGCCCGATCATCGTCGGGCAATCGTCCAAGAATGATGTGTCGCCGCCGTTGCGCGACATGAAGCCGCTCCCGGCGATCAACAAAGGGGAGCAAGAAACCAACCAGCGCAACGAGTGGATTCCGTTGATCGGTCACAAGGATGTGCCCGACCCCGTCGTGCAGCACAGCTTCGGCGCAAGCGCCGACCCGAATGCCCCCGTCCCGAATATCCCCGCTCCCGTCAAGAACTGGGCCGGGATCAACCAGGCGGGCGGCTGCGGCGGGTGCGCCCCGCCCGATACCAACGGCGATGTCGGCCCGAATCACTACGTGCAGACCGTCAACTCGTCGTTCCAGATCTGGAACAAGAGCGGCACGTCGCTCTACGGCCCCGCCGCCATCAACACCATCTGGAGCGGCTTCGGCGGCGCGTGCCAGACCCGCAACGACGGCGACCCGGTCGTGCTTTACGACCCGCTGGCCGACCGCTGGCTGATCAGCCAGTTCACCGCCGCCTCGCCCTATAATGAGTGCATCGCCATTTCGAGCACCAGCGACCCGACCGGCACGTGGAACCGCTACGCCTTCCAGTTGAGTACCAGCGACTTCCCGGACTACCCGCACCTGGGCGTCTGGCCCGACGGGTATTACATGTCGGTCAACTGGTTCACCGGTGGCCAGACCTATGCCGGCCCGCGGCCCTATGTCTTCAACCGCACCGCGATGATCAACGGCACGGCGGCCACCTTCCAGACCACCAGCGCCGCGCTGGGCAGCAGCGCCGCCCCCATCCACCCGGCGGACTTCGACGGCACCACCCTGCCGCCGAGCGGCGCCCCGGATACCTTCGTGCAGTTCGGCAGCACCCTCAAGCTCTATAAGTTCCATGTGGACTGGACCACCCCGGCCAACACCACCTGGACCAACTCGGCCAATCTGACCGCCGCCGGGTTCACGCAGTTGTGCTCCAGCACGCAAAACTGCGTGCCCCAGCCGTCCACCACGCAGAAGCTCGACGGCCTGGGCGACCGGCTGATGCACCGCGTGGCCTATCGCAACTTCGGCGACCACGAGTCGCTGGTGCTGAGCCACAGCGTCAGCGCGGGCGGGGTTTCCGGCGTGCGCTGGTATGAGGTTCGTAACCCCAGCAGCACGGCCAGCCTCTATCAGCAGGGCACCTACCAGCCCGACACCACCTGGCGCTGGATGGGCAGCGTCGCCATGAACAAGGCCGGCGACATGGCCCTGGGCTACAGCGCCTCCAGCAGCAGCGTCTATCCCAGCATCCGCTACACCGGCCGCCTGGCGACCGATGCCCTGGGCACCATGCCGCAGGGTGAGGGCACGATCCTGACCGGCAGCGGCTACCAGTCGGGCGTGAACCGCTGGGGCGACTACAGCGCCATGACGGTCGATCCGACCGATGACTGCACCTTCTGGTATACGCAGGAATACAACAACAGCGGCGGCTGGGGCTGGTCGACGCGCATCGGCGCGTTCCAGGTCTCCACCTGCTCCGGCAGCCCGCCGCCGCCGACGGCAACCAACACGCCGACCAGGACGCCGACCCCGGTGCCGGGTGTGACCAATACGCCGACGCGCACGCCGACGCGCACGCCGACGCAGGTTCCCGGCGCGACCAACACGCCGACGCGCACCCCGACCCGCACGCCGACCCCGGTGCCGAGCGGTTGCGCCGAGAAGCTGACCAACGGCGGATTCGAGAGCGGCACGTCGCCCTGGGTGCAGACCTCCAGCGGCGGCTACCAACTGATCGACACCACCCGCCCGGAGCTGCTGCCGGCCTGCGTGGCGCTGGTCTGC
>CBJNAR010000756.1:0-2891 GCA_966434075.1 uncultured bacterium | reverse complement strand
GGCGTATTGGTCGGCGTGTTAGTGGCCGTGGGCGTGTTGGTTGGGGTGCGCGTCGGGGTCAGCGTCGGTGCGCTGGTTGGGGTGCGCGTCGGGGTGCGCGTCGGCGTGTGCGACGGCACCGGGGTTTGCGTCTGCGTATTCGTGGGCGTGGCCGAGGCCGTGCGGGTAGCTGTGGGCATGGCCGTGGGCGTGCGGGTAGCCATGGGCGTGCGCGTCGGGGTGCGGGTGGCGGTGGGTGTGCGCGTCGCCGTGGGTGGCGTGCCCGTGGCTGTGGGTACCTGGGGCATGGGCGTGCGCGTGGGCCGGGCGCCCACATCGTAGAAGCCCTGGCCGCTGCACGTCCGCGGCGTGCCGTCCCAATAGCCGGCGAAGTTGTCGAAGATGTTCGCCATCAGTTGCTCGATGCGCGAGTCGGCGTCGTTGGACAGCGCATAAGACTGGAAGACCTGGTTGGGGAAGGAATGGTCGATCAGGCCCCAGGCGAAGTGGATGCTGCCCGCGGCGAACACCTTGGCACCGCTCGGCGCCGTGTAGATGGTCGAGTTCTGGGCCAGGGGAACCCCCCTGGCATTGATGACGGTGCCGTTGGAGAGCACATCGATGCCGGGTGGCGTATGGCCGTTGTCATGGATGGCATCCCATTCCTCCCCGACAATGTTGTTGACCTGATCACCCGCCTGGAACTGCGTGCAATCGAGGTACCAGCGGTCGAGGGGTGCACTCAATACCCAGGGATAGTTATATTGCGCGTCGTCATAAAAGGACTGGTAGCCGACGCCGACCAGTCCGTTCTCTGGGCGGTTCAGGATCGCGCTGTCAAACGTCACGGTGGTGTACGGCCCAGTATGCGTCGGGTCAATGGACGCGTCTTTATAGCAGGTAATGATGCGGTCGGCGCCGACGGCGGATGGCTCCAGGCGGACGTTCCAGTAGGATTCGTTGCCGGAGGCAAAGACCATGCTGGCGCCGTTCGCCAGCGCGTTTTCGACGTTGTCGCGCTCACCCCAGGTCCAGTATTCCGGGTGGCCCACTTCGAGCAGCACTTTGTGCCCGTCCATGAAGTTAGGGTTGGTGGCAGTATCGACATCGCTGATATAGGTCACGTCATAGCCGGACGCCTCGACCCAGCGCAGCATATCATAATCGTGGACGAAGAAGCCGCCGGTGCCCGCGCCGCTGTAATAGGGCCGGTCGAAGGAGACCTTGTAGGCCCGCGGGCGGCCTTCGTTGTTGCGCGAGACATAGAGGCTTTCGCCGCCGTAGTCGTTATACGCCTGGTTGGTCATCGATGCTTCCTGGAACACGAAGTCGGCGGTGGAGGAGTCGTTGCGGATGGTGAAATAGGCAAAGATGCGCCGCGGCGAACTCATGTTGTTGTCGATGCGCAGCAGGTAGATGCCGCTGACCCAGGAGGGGTCGGTGGGCAGCGAAAAGGCCGCCGCCCAGGGACAGCGCACGAGGCCGGTGGAACTGTCGCGGGTGCAGGCCGGTTGGCGCGAGGTGGCGACCGGCCCGCCCGTGGTGATCAGGCGGGCGCCGTGGTTCTGGTAGTAGCCCAGGCGATAGAGCCGCCAGGTGATCGATGTGCCCCGGTTGTTGACATAAATGTTGATCGGGCCTCCGGCGTTGACGCTGGTTGCCCCGGCGTACACATCGAGATTGGGCGGATCCCAGTAGCCGAGATCGGCCCACTCGTCGGTGCCGGGTTTGGCGTTCTCGATGGTGATCGGGTTGGTGAGCGTGCGCGCGCCGGCCCGCGGCGCGGCGGCACCGGCGGGGGCGGGCCGGCTGAACAGGAACGGCATCCCGGCTAACAGGCTGCCGGCGATCACAAACACCAGCGTGCCCAGGATAAGACGGTGATTGATTGGCGACGCATACTTACCCATGACCACGATTCCTTAACCAGCTATATGATAAGCCGGCACGGCAAGGCCGGTGTTCCTGGCCCTAACAGCCGCGGTCAGGTCGAAACCCGGCCTACCCGGCAATAAGGCAGTGGGAGCAGGCGCGCTGCGGCATATGGGCGCGGCGGTATTCACCAGATCCCGGTTTTGCGGCGGGACCGGGCCGGCAGCGGTGTAGCAGCAAGGCCGCCGCCGTTCCCGCAAAGGGTCCCGTGGCCGCCGGATGCTGGATCCGGCGGGGCCGGCGGCTCAAGGGCCGGTCAGTACCAGTTGGCCGCGATGGGTAGCCACGTCCACTTCGACGTAGCCGTGGGCGAAAGGCCGGCGCCAGATGCCCGGCTGCACTTCGCGCCGGGGTCCGGTGGGGGCGCCGAGGGCGCGGGCGGTATCGAACTCCGGGTACAGCCACATTTCGTGATAGTACGTGTCGTAGCGGCTGTAGCGATAAAACGCCTGGCCTTCGCGGGCGACGTCTACGACTTCTACATGCGCCTCGGGCCGCTGAAGAACGCGAACGACAAATATCTCGATGGCAAGGTCGCGTTCTGGAACGATCTGATGGCGCACCCGAACCGCGACGCGTGGTGGGTCGCGCGCGATCCGCGGCCGCAATATCGGGACATCAAGCCCGCGGTGCTCGTCGTCGGCGGCTGGTACGACGCCGAGGATCTCTGGGGCGCGCTGCAAACGTACGACGCGATGAACCGACAGTCGCCGGCGAGCGCGCGCGTGTCGCTCGTGATGGGCGCGTGGAGCCACGGCGGCTGGCACCGCACCGACGGTGACAAGCTCGGCGACATCTCGTTCGGCCAGAAGTCGTCGCTGTATTTCCGCGAACAGATCGAGACGCCGTTTTGGGAGTCGCACTTGCGCGGCGACGGCAAAGTCAGAACGCCCGAAGCCTCGATCTTCGTGACGGGACAGAACGCGTGGCGCTCGTTCGACGCGTGGCCGCCGCCGAGCGCGCGCGCGCAGTCGCTCTTC
>CBJNAR010000755.1:0-2897 GCA_966434075.1 uncultured bacterium | reverse complement strand
GTCGCCCGCGTCACCGTGGCCGGGTTGCCCCACGCGCCGCTGGAACTGCACCAGGTGTTCACCCCGCTGGCCGCCGCCGGCATCAACGTGGACGCCATCGCCTATGCCCTGGACGCCGACGGGCACACGGCGGACTGCAGCTTCACCGTGGCCGAGAGCGACCTGGCGCGCACCGTGCAGGTGGCGGGCACGGTGGCGGTGGAACTGGGCGCCCGCGAGATCCGCACCCGGCGCGATGTCGCCAAGGTGTCGCTGGTCGGGGTCGGCGTGGAGGATACGCCGGGCCTGGCCGCGCGGGCCTTTGCCGTGCTGGCCCAGGCAGGCATCCCCATCGAGATGGTCACGACCTCGCAGATCCGCATTACCTGCCTGGTGCCGCAGAGCCGCATGGAAGACGCGGTCCACCTGCTGCACCACGCCTTTAACCTGGACGCGGGCGACCCGCCGCCGGAGCTTGCTGCTCTGCGCAACGGGCACGTCGCCGGCCTTGAAGCACGACCGGAGGTGACACTATGGAACGGGTAAAAGTGGGGGTATTGGGCGCGAGCGGCGCCGTCGGGCAGCGCATCGTGTCGCTGCTGATCGACCACCCCTGGTTCGAGATCGGCGCGCTGGGCGGCTCGGAACGCGCCGCGGGCCGCCGCTACGGCGACCTGCTGAAGCCCGCCGCGCTGGGCAGCGCCGCCAGCCGCCCGCTGCCGCCGGCCCTGGCCGATACCGTGGTCCAGGACACCCACCCCGACGCCTTCGCCGGGTGCCGCCTGATCTTCAGCGCCCTGCCCGCCGACGTGGCCCACACGGTCGAACCCGCCTTCGCCAGAGCCGGGTTCGGCGTCGTGTCCAACGCCAGCAGCTTCCGCATGGCCGAGGACGTGCCGCTGCTGATCCCGGAGGCCAACGCCGGGCACCTGCCCCTGATCGCCCGGCAGCGCGAGAGCCGCGGCTGGCGCGGCTTCATCGTCACCAACCCCAACTGCTCGGCCATCCATCTGACGCTGGCTCTGGCCCCGCTGCACGAAGCCTTCGGCCTGGCCGCCGTGCAGGTCACGACCATGCAGGCCATTTCGGGCGCCGGGCTGCGCGGCGTCGCGGGGTTGGATATTATCGACAACGTCGTGCCTTATATCGGCGGCGAGGAAGACAAGCTGGAGCAGGAGCCGCAGAAGCTGCTGGGCCGCCTGACCGATTCCGGCATCAGCCCGGCGGGCTTTGTGGTCAGCGCGCAGTGCAACCGGGTCGCCACCACCGACGGCCACCTGGAGTCCGTCGCCGTGCGCTTCAAGCAGCCCGCCGACATCGAGGCGGTGCGCGCGGCCTGGCGCGAGTGGCGGCCCCTCAGTGGGCGCGGCCTGCCCAGCGCCCCTGACCCGCCGGTGATCGTACGCGACGAACCTGACCGCCCGCAGCCCCGGCTCGACCGCGACGTGGCCGGCGGCATGGCCTCGACGGTCGGGCGGCTGCGCCCCGACCCCATTCTCGATTACAAGTTCACCGTGCTGGGGCACAACCTGGTGCGCGGCGCGGCGGGCGGCGTGGTGCTCATCGCCGAACTGCTGCACGCGGAGGAGTGGGTCTGATGGAGTTGCCTACTACCGGGCGGGCCGGCACCACGGTCGCCGCCGGCCCGCCCATTCTCGACGACGACCCCTCGGTGGCGGCGCGCAACGGCGGGCACCCCGCGCTGCTGTCGCACACCGAGCACTGGCACGACCCGGAGCCGCTGCCGCTCGACTGCGGGCGCACGCTGACCGGCCTGCAGGTGGCCTACGAAACCTGGGGCCGGCTCAACGCCGCCGCCGACAACGCCGTGGTCATCTGCCACGCGCTGACCGGCGACGCCCACGCGGCGGGCGTCTATGCCGGCGACGACCGGCCCGGCTGGTGGGACCCGCTGATCGGGCCGGGCCGCGCCATCGACACCGACCGCTACTTCGTCGTCTGCGCCAACGTGCTGGGCGGCTGCCGGGGCACCACCGGCCCGGCCACCCCGGCGCCCGGTGACGGCCTGCCCTACGGCAGCCGCTTCCCGCAGGTCACGGTGCGCGACCTCGTGCGGCTGCAATACCGGCTGGTGCGCGCGCTCGGCGTGCAGAGCATCGCCGCCGTCATCGGCGGGTCGCTCGGCGGGATGCAGGTGCTCGAATGGGCCGTGCTCTATCCGGGCCTGGTACGCAACGCCATTTCGATCGGCGCGTCGCTGGCTCACTCGGCCCAGGGCATCGCCTTTAACCTCATCGGGCGCGAGGCGATTATGCTCGACCCGGCCTGGCAGGACGGCGACTACTACGGCACGCACCGCAGCCCGGATCGCGGCCTGAGCATCGCGCGCATGATGGGCATGATCACCTACCAGAGCGCCGAATCGATGCGCCGCAAGTTCGACCGGGCGCGTGTAGATTCCGGCGCAGAAAACTACTACCGCCCCGCGTCTCGTTTTCAGGTTGAGAATTACCTGCATTATCAGGGGGAGAGCCTGGTGCGCCGCTTCGACGCGAACAGCTATCTGGTCTTGAGCCGGGCCATGGACCTGCACGACCTGGCCCAGGGGCGCGAGTCCATGGCCGCCGCGCTGGCCCAGATCGCGCCGGAGACGCGCGTGCTGGCCGTCGGCATCAGTTCCGACCTGCTGTTCCCCATCGACTTGCAGCACGCCATCGTCGCCGCCATGCAGGCGGCTGGGCGGGCGGCGACGTATGCCGAAATCGAGTCGCCGTGGGGCCACGACGCCTTTTTGATCGAGTACGCGCAACTCGGCGCCATCGTCGCCGGGTTCTTGAGCGGGAGTAGCAATGCCGACTGAGACCGCCGCGCTGGGGATCGTCCAGATGGGCCTGGGCCAGGTGGGCCGCGCCCTGATCACGCACTATCTCGCCGCCGCCGACCGCTATCCCTGGCTG
>CBJNAR010000754.1:0-2902 GCA_966434075.1 uncultured bacterium | reverse complement strand
TTGCCCTGACGCAAAAAAAACCGGAACAACCACTTGGGGTTGCTCCGGTGGGCACCGTGCGCTGATACAGAGGAGTCCATATACCGAGTGGGGGCGCGTCCTCCCGACATATCGACTGTGCTCTGGATACAGACACTTGCGTCCGAGTTCCGGTATTCATAACGCCGGGGGCTAAAAAAGGATAGGACCAATTTTGACGAGTTTTGAGATCGATTTTCCCCAGTTTTTCGGGCCTGCGTCAGGCCGCCCGCAGCGCCACGGCCACGGCACGGGCGGTGTGCTCCAGCGTCCCGGCGTCATGCGCGGTGCTGACGAACGCGGCCTCGAACTGCGAGGGCGCCAGGTACACGCCCGCGTCGAGCAGGGCGTGGAAGACGCGGGCGTAGCGCGCGGTGTCGGCCTGCTTGGCCTCGGCGAAGTTCCGCGGGGCGCCCTCGCGGCAGAAGAAGCCCCACATGCTGCCCGCGGCGGCGGCAGCCAGCGGCACGCCCGCCTGCCGGGCCGCCGTGGTGAAGATCTCGACCAGGGCGCCGGCCTGCGCGCGCAAACCCTCGTAGACGCCGGGCGCGGCCAGCGCGTGCAGAGTGGCGATCCCGGCGGCCATCGCCAGGGGGTTGCCGGAGAGCGTGCCCGCCTGGTAGACCGGGCCGGCGGGGGCCACCTGGGCCATAATCTCGCGCCGCCCGCCGTAGGCCGCCACCGGCAGCCCCCCGCCGATGACTTTGCCCAGGCAGGTCAGGTCGGGCGTGATGCCGTAGAGCGCCTGTGCGCCGCCGTGGGCCACCCGGAAGCCGGTCATCACCTCGTCGAAGATGAGCAGCGCGCCGTGCGCGGCGGTGATGCGGCGCAGGCCCTCCAGGAAGCCGGGGGCGGGCAGCACCAGGCCCATGTTGCCGGCCACCGGTTCGACAATAACCGCGGCGATGGTCGGGCCATGCTCGGCAAACAGGGCTTCGACCGCCGCCAGGTCGTTATAAGGGGCCGAGAGCGTGTCGGCGGCGGCACCCGGCGTGACGCCGGGGCTGTCGGGCAGGCCGAGCGTCGCCACGCCCGAGCCGGCCTGCACCAGCAGCGCGTCGGCGTGGCCGTGGTAGCAGCCGATGAACTTGACGATGCGCGGGCGCCCGGTGTAGGCGCGCGCCAGGCGCAGCGCGCTCATGGTCGCCTCGGTGCCCGAATTGACGAAGCGCACCATCTCGACGGCGGGCAGCGCCGCGCAGATGAGCGCGGCCAGTTCCGACTCCAGGGCGGTCGGCGCGCCGAACGAGGTGCCGCGCGCCGCCTGGGCGGTGATCGCCTCGACCACGGGCGGGGCCGCGTGCCCCAGGATCAGCGGCCCCCAGGAGAGCACGTAGTCAACATAGCGGTTGCCGTCCACGTCGTACAGGTACGGGCCGGCGCCGTGGTCGATGAAGCGGGGCGTGCCCCCCACCCCGCGGAAGGCGCGCACGGGGCTGTTCACGCCGCCCGGCAGCAGGCGCTGCGCCTCCGCGAATAGCTGCGCCGAGCGGGCGGTGTTACTGGTTGGTTGCGCTTGCGGTGAATCAGTCATGCGTAGTTGCTTCGTCCATTCTTGGGTTCAGTCTGCAGGGATATGTTCCCCAACTACTCCGCCAGCCAGCGGGCCGCTTCCTTTGCATAGTACGTGATGATCAGGTCGGCGCCCGCTCGCTTGATGCCGATGAGGCTCTCCAGGGCGGCGCGGCGCTCGTCGATCCAGCCCTGCTGCGCGGCGGCTTTGAGCATGGCGAACTCCCCGCTCACCTGGTAGGCGGCGAGGGGCAGGTCGTAGCGCGACCGGGCGGCGGCGATGATGTCCAGATAGGGCCCGGCGGGCTTGACCATGAGCATATCGGCGCCCTCCTCGAAGTCGAGCGCCAGTTCGCGCAAGGCTTCGCGGCCGTTGGCCGGGTCCATCTGGTAACTGCGCCGATCGCCGAAGCGCGGAGTCGACTCGGCGGCCTCGCGGAACGGGCCGTAGAAGGCGGAGGCGAACTTGGCCGCGTAGGCCAGGATCGGCACGTCGCGGTGCCCCGTCCCGTCAAGCGCAGCGCGGATCGCGGCCACCTGCCCGTCCATCATCGCGCTGGGCGCGACAATATCCACGCCCGCATCGGCGTAAGCGACCGCTGCCCGGCCCAGCAGGGCCAGCGTCTCGTCGTTCAGCACGTCGCCCTGTTCGCCGTCGAGCAGGCCGCAGTGGCCGTGGTCGGTGTACTCGCACATGCACACGTCGGCGATCACCAGCAGATCGGGGTTGCGGCGCTTCAGTTCGGCGGCGGCGCGCGCCACGGGGCCTTGCGGGTCCCAGGCCGCGCTGCCGGTGGCGTCCTTGTGCGCGGGAATGCCGAACAGCAGCACAGCGGGGATACCAAGCGCGGCGAGGTCGTCCACCTCCGGCGCGAGCAGGTCCACCGAGCGCTGCGCCTGGCCCGGCATCGAGCCGATGGGCCGCTCGAAGCCCTGGCCCTCGGCGACGAAGAGCGGGTAAATGAAATCGGCGGCATCCAGCGTGGTTTCGCGCACCATGTTGCGCAGGGTGCCGCTGCGGCGCAGGCGGCGTGGGCGGCGGGCGGGCACCGGCGTCCCCGTTTCTTGCGGAGTCTCGCGGATGGGAGTCAGGGTCATCGATCTACCTCTTCTCTAAGAGTGCGCGCAGGGCGGCCACGACCCCGGCGGCGGTATATTCGTCCGCAACGGCGGTCACCGGGATGCCGCATTCCCCCGCGGTAGCGGCGGTTATCGGGCCGATACAAACTACTTGCGCGCGGGATAGGGCGTCGCGGGCCGCGGCCCGGTCCAGGCCCGCTTCGGCCAGCATATTCAGGAAAAAGCGCACCGTGGAGGAACTGGTGAAGGTGACGGCGTCCACTTGCCCGGCGGCCAGCAGAGCGAGCGCCCG
>CBJNAR010000753.1:0-2911 GCA_966434075.1 uncultured bacterium | reverse complement strand
TGACCACGACATAGGGCGCACCGCAGAAGGCACAGGCGGCGCCGGCATGGGCGGGGGGCAGCAGCACCGTGGCCCCGCACCCCTGGCAGCCCAGGGTGCGCGCGGTGGGCAACACCCAGCGGTGGCCGCGCGCCGTGTGCATGGTGGCGATCCAGTCGCGCTCTTCCACGGCGCCGTTGCCGGTGGCCGCGGGGGCGGGGCGCTGATAGCCACAGAACACACAGGCCAGCACGCCGCGTCGCGGGTTGTGGGCCAGGGTGCCCCCGCAACTGGGGCAGAGGTAGCGCTGGACCTCGCCGGGCGCGGGCGTGGCGGGCGGCTGGATGGGCGACACCGGCGCCCAGGGATCGAGGATGTCTTCCGGCTTGAGGCGCCCGTCGAGCACGGCGAGATCGCGCCGGGCCGCGGCGTGGCCGGGGTACGCGGCCAGCACTTCTTCCAGGCAGGACCGCTGCTCGGCGGGTGTGGCCGCGACCTGGCTCAGCAGATACCAGGCTTCGGTCTGCTGATCGATGTCCGAGTCGGTGGACAGCACCCATTCGAGATAGAAGCGCGCTTCCTCGTGTTCCTTCGCCAGGACCGCGTCGCGCCCGCGCAAAAGTAGATCGCGCGCGTGTTCCGACATCGCCGCCTCCTTATGCGCCGGCCCGCTGCGCCGCGCGGGCGCTTAGTGCAGATTCCAGTGACCTGTTGGGTATAGCGGCGCGATTTATCGCGCCCGTACTCGTTTGTCGTCAGCATGGGCCTGACCCAACAGGATGCCGGAAGCGGCGCCTACCCGATGATCTCGCTGACGACGCGCAGATAGTTGCCGCCGCGAATGGCGGCGATGGTCTCGTCGGAGTAGCCGCGCGCGCGGAAGGCCGCGTAGAGCGCGGGCAAGGCGCTGATCTGCGCCAGCCCTTGCGGCGTGCCCGAACTGATCCCGCCCAGGTCGGTACCGAGCGCGACGTGTTCCGGCCCGGCCACTTCCAGCAGGTGGTCATAGTGGGCGACCACCGTATCGATGGTGACGGGCTTGCCTTCCGGGGCCAGAAAGATATTGGCGTAGAAGACGCCGATGACCCCGCCGCTCGCCGCAACGGCCTTGATCTGGTCGTCTTGCAGATTGCGCGGGTTCGGGTTCAGCGCCGCGCAGGCCGTATGCGTGACCAGCACGGGGGCGCTGCTCAGTTCGAGCACATCCCAGAGGCCGCGCCGGTTGAGGTGCGCGCCGTCGATGACCATGCGCAGGCGGTTCAACTCGCCGACCAGTTCGCGCCCGGCGGGCGTGAGCGGCGTTTCGGGGTCGCCGTGGGCGCCGGTGGCGTAATCGTTGGCGTGGTTCCAGGTCAGGCCGAGCGAGCGCAGGCCCCCGGCGTAGAGTTCGTGCAGGTGGGCCGGGCCGGCCAGCCCGCGCGCCCCTTCCAGGTGCAGCAGCACGCCGAAGGGCGCCGGTTCGGTCTGTGCCCCGGTGGCCGACGAGGCGACCGCGGCCAGGTCGGACGCGCTGAGCATCAGCGTGTAGGCGGGGTGGTCGGCCAGCCAGGCGCGATAGCGGGCCAGCAGATCGTCCACCTCGGCCACGGTGGCGACGAGATCATGTTCGGGCCGCACCTCGCCCTCGGCGAAGATGGCCCAGAAGGAGGCGTCCACCTGCCCGGCGCGCAGGCCCGGCAAGTCCAATTGCGCGTCGGCCACGCCGGCGTCGAAGCGTTCCGTGCCGCCGAGTTTGCGCGCATAATAGATGGCGTCCTCATGGCCGTCCATGGTGAACGGGTGGGTGGGCGACGCGTGTTCAGGTTCGGGTGTCGATTGGGGTTCTGCAGTCTGCAAGAGTATGTTCCTTTATCAGATGTACGAAAGCCGCGACCGGCGCGCTACATCGGCATGCCGGGCATGGCGTGAGTCATCCCGGCGACCATCCAGGCAAAGCCGGCCAGGGCGGTGAGCAACGAGAGCAGGCTGAGGCCGAAAGCGGCGCGAACGAGCCCGACCGCGCGGGGCTCGTGCAGGCGCCAGGCCAGCGCGGCGGCCAGGATGCCGCCGAAAGCCAGCAGGGCGGGCCAGATCCAGGTCCAGAGCATGAAAGTCATCTGGTACCAGGCCAGGGGGATGATGAACAGCCAGGGTACGAGGCCCAGCGCCACCCCTGCCCGGCCCAGCCCCAGGGCTAGATCGGAGCGGCCCGGCGCGCCCGCGCGCGGTTCCGGGGACCGGCGTTCCGCCACCACCAACCACCACCTCCCATAACCATGCCGCCGGGATATATATCGGCCGGCGACCGATACCTGCCTGTTATTGTAGCATAGCGCCGCCCCGGCACGCAAAGCAGGCGCGAAATCCGGCCCGCCAGTCGGGGCGTTGCCTCTTGCTTAGAGGCGTGAAATGTGCTATTATGTCAACATGAATCCGACGGATGCTCCCGATCTCCCCGCCCAGGCTGCGCCTGCCGAGGCCGCGCCGCAACGCGCCGTGACGCGCACGGCGTGGTGGCTGGCGACGCGGCGGCGGCGCCCAGAGTGGCAATCGCTGGCCGGGGCCGGGCTCGCGACGTTTAGCGGCCGCCCGCGGGCCAATTTTGAGTCGGCGCAGACGGGCGACCCGGTGCTGATCTACGTCGCGCGGCCCGACCGGGCCATCCGCGCCGTGGGCATCGTGACTCATGTCGGCGGCAGCCGGGTGGACGGGGCGGCGCCTGCCGCTAAAGAGGCACCGCCCGCCGCGCCGGAGGCGGAGACGGAGGAGGCCGGCGCGGCGGACGCGGATGGCGCGACGGAAGCCCCGGCCCGCCCACCCCGCGAGACGCTGCACATTGAGGTTCAGTTCGCCTTCGAGGTGCCCAATCCCCTGCCCTGGCACGAGATCCAGGCGGTGCCCGAACTGGCGGACGCCGAGCCCGTGAAGCAGCGCAGCAGCGGCACGCTGTTCT
>CBJNAR010000752.1:0-2911 GCA_966434075.1 uncultured bacterium | reverse complement strand
TGCTGGTGGCCCGGCTGCGGCTGCCGTAGCGGTGGATTGCCGGGGCGCCGGGCGAATCGCTGGCCCGGTAGGTGCTAGAGGATGGTGAGTAACCACTGCTTTGCCGGGCCTGTCCACGTAAAGGACACGTAAAGGAGATGAGATACCTCTATGACTACCACCGAGAAACCACAGCAGACCGTCCTCATGACCCGCGGCAAGTTCGCGGGCATTAACGCCCTGGCCGACGCGCAGGGCGTCATCGCCGCCGCCGCCATGGACCAGCGCGGCTCGCTGCGCAACGCGCTGATCCAGGCCGGCCTGCCCGACCCCACCCCGGCGCAGATGACCGAGTTCAAAGCCATCGTCACCGAAGTGCTGACGCCTCACGCCAGCGCGATCCTGCTCGACCCCGAATACAGCCTGCCGGTGATCCCGAAGCGCGCGCCCGATACCGGCGTGCTGCTGGCCTACGAAAAGTGGGGCTACGAGACGAGCACGCCGGGCCGGCTGCCCGATCTGCTGCCCGACTGGTCGGTGCGCCGGCTGGTCGAGGCCGGCGCCACGGCGATCAAGATCTTGCTCTACTACGATCCCCACGACAAAGCCGAGATCAACGAGGTCAAGCTGGCCTTCATCGAGCGGGTGGGCACCGAGTGCCGTGGCGCCGACGTGCCCTTCTTTCTGGAGCCGATCGCCTACAGCGACGCCATCCCCGACGAGAAGGGCCGCGACTTCGCCAAAGTGAAGCCGGAGAAAGTGCGCAAGTCTATCGAGACGTTCTCCCAGCCGCGCTACGGGGTGGACATCTTGAAGGTCGAGGTGCCGGTGAACCTGCGCTACGTGGCGGGCACCCGTGCGGCTGAGGGGCAAGACCCTGTCTATGACCGCGACGAGGCGCTGGGCTACTTCCGCCAGTCGGCGGCGGCCTCGCGGTTGCCGTTCATCTACCTCAGTGCCGCCGTCAACACGCCGGTGTTCCACGAAGCGCTGGAAATGGCGAACGAGGCGGGCGTGCCGTACTCCGGCGTGCTCTGCGGGCGGGCCACCTGGCAGGGCGGCATCCCGGTCTATGTGCGCGACGGCGCTACCGCGTTCCGCCGCTGGGTCGAGACGGAGGGCGTGAACAACATCCAGGCGTTGAACGCGCTGCTGGCCGAGGGCGCCTTCCCCTGGTGGGACGCCTATGGCGGCAAGGACCGCATCCACCTTGTAGACAGCCCGCCGGGCGCGGCGGTATAGCCCCGGTTGCCCGGCCCCTGAAGGGGCGGGTAACCTTTGCGAAGCCCGCCTGCGCGGGCTGGTCGAATGAGAGACAGGCCGCGCAGGCGGGCTTTGCAAGGCTAGCCGGAGGCTTGAGCCTCCGGGCGCGGGCTGATGAGTATTAGATGTGGGTCGCCCGGCCCAGCAGGGGGCACGGGCGGCCCTGCTTTATGCAGAGGATGGCTGTGGCAGTACAGATTCGCCTGCTGACCGGCGAGGATATTGACGCTGTGGTGCAACTCTCGGTGCTGGCGTGGGAGCCGGTGTTCGAGTCATTCGCGCAGATCCTGGGTCCCGCCATCTACCCGATTGTCTATCCCGATTGGCGCCGGCAGCAAGCCGAGGGCGTGGAGGCGGTGTGCAAGGACACCGCGAAATACACCGTCTGGGTGGCGGAGGTGGGCGGCGCCGTGGTCGGCTTTATTGCTTACACCTTGAGCGACGCCGATAAAACGGGCGAAGTGGACCTGCTGGCCGTGCATCCGGACTACCAGAACCACGGCATCGGCACGGACCTGAACACCTTCGTGCTCGACAAGATGCGGGACGCGGGCATGCGGCTGGCCGTGGTCGGCACCGGCGGCGATCCGGGGCACGCGCCCGCCCGCCGGTCTTACGAGAAGGCCGGGTATACGGGGCTGCCGCTGGTGCGCTATTACAAGGATCTATAGCCGCCGTTGGCTCAAGCCGGACGGCCCGCCGGGTTGGCCGCCTCGGACTCCCGTGCCTCCGCGGGCGCAGCTTCCCCAAATAGCGCCACCAGGTGGCGGTTGAGGAAGAAGCCCTCCGGGTCGAGCGCGCGGCGGACGGCCTGGAATGCGTCCCACTGCGGGTAGAGCGCGGGCAAGTCCCCGGCGTGGCGGCTGTGCAGCTTGCCCCAGTGCGGGCGACCCGCGTGGCGCTTGAAGATCGCTTCCATCGCCGCGAAATAGGGGCGGTAGGCCATGCCTTTGTACATGTGCACGGCGATATAGGCCGAGTCGCGCCCGTAGGCCGGGCTGAGCGGGATGTCGTCGCCGCGCACGAACCGGCACTCGATGGGGAAGTGGACCTGGAAGCGCCGGCTCCGGATCGTGGCGTCGATCTCCTTGATCACCGGGACGAACTCGGCGGCGGGGATGCTGTATTCCATCTCCTGGAACTTGACCAGGCGCGGGGTGGCGAAGATGCGGTGGCTGTGGTTGATGTCGGTGCCGCCGGACATGAGCGCCCCGGCCAGCCGGCTGACCGCGGGCGCCTGGGCCGGGAAGCGGCGGGCGTACTCGCTCATCAGCCAGAAGACGCCGTTTTCGAGCACGCTGTCGTTGAAGCGGCGCATCAGGCTCTTGCTGCGCGGCGGCGCATCGGTCGGGTTCATGAACTTCGCCAGCACGGCGTCGGTGTAGGGCATCCAGAAGAACTCGAAATTGCGGTTATCGGCCACGTAGCGGTCGATCTGGGCCAGGCACGCGCGCAGCGACTCCTTGCGCCAGACGTAGTGCAGGGTGAAGGCGGGCACCAGTTGCAGCGTCACCGTGCTGATGATGCCGAGCGCGCCCAGCGACACCTGCGCGGCCTTGAAGATCCCCCGGTTGGTCTCCTCCGAACACTCCAGCACCGCGCCCGCGGCGGTGATCAGGGTCAGCCCGGTGACCTGCGTGGAGAGGCTGCCCAGCGTGCCGCCGGAGCC
>CBJNAR010000751.1:0-2915 GCA_966434075.1 uncultured bacterium | reverse complement strand
GGCGCCTGCCCTTCGCCACGTTGTTCGAGCCGGCCATCTACTACGCCGAGCACGGCTACCCCGTGTCGCCCATGACGGCGGCGGGCTGGGGGCGGGCGGCGCAACTCTACGCGCAAGACCCATCTCCCGCGCTGGCCGGGTGGGCGGCCACTTTCGCCCCCAACGGGCGCGCACCGCGCACCGGCGAGATCTGGGCCAGCCCCGGCCACGCCCGTACCCTGCGCCGCATCGCCGAGAGCCGGGCCGAGGATTTCTACCAGGGTGAGATCGCCCAGGCTATCGCGGGATTTGCGCGCGACACCGGCGGTTGGATGACGGCGGACGACCTGGCCTGCCATACCTGCACCTGGGTCGATCCGATCAGCACGAACTATCACGGCTACGATGTCTGGGAGATCCCGCCGAACGGGCAGGGCATCACGACCCTCATCGCGCTGAACATCCTCAGCAACTTCGACCTCGGCCCACTGGGGCGCGAGTCGGTGGAAAGCTACCACCTGCAAATCGAGGCGCTGAAACTGGCCTACGCCGACGCCCTGGCCTACGTCGCCGACCCCGATCACTGCTCGGTGCCGGTGCGCGAACTGCTGAGCCGGGACTACGCCCGCGAGCGCGCCGCGTTGATCGACAACGACGCCCTGCTGCCCGCTGCCGGGCAGCCCTTGCGCGGTGGCACCGTCTACCTGTGCGCCGCCGACAGCGACGGCATGATGGTCAGCTTTATCCAGTCGAACTACATGGGCTTTGGATCGGGCGTGGTCGTGCCCGGCACCGGGGTCGCGCTGCACAACCGCGGCCACGATTTCCGCCTCGACCCCACCCACCCGAACCACTTGCGCCCCGGCAAGCGGCCCTATCACACGATCATCCCCGGCTTCCTGACCCGCGACGGCCAGGCCGTGGGGCCGTTCGGCGTGATGGGCGGCTACATGCAGCCGCAGGGCCACCTGCAGATGGTCCTCAACATGGTGGACTATGGCCTCAACCCGCAGGCCAGCCTCGACGCCCCGCGCTGGCAGTGGACCCAGGGGCGCACCGTGCTGCTGGAGGACGAGGTGCCGCGCCCCATTCTCGAAGGGCTGGCCTTGCGCGGCCACGAGGTGAGCGTCGAGCCGGTGGGCCCGGCGTTCGGGCGGGGGCAGATCATCCGGCGGCTGCCGGGCGGCGCCTATGTCGCCGGCAGCGAGAAGCGCGCCGACGGTGCCGCCGCCGGCTATTAACCAACGGCCCGCAACCCGCCCCGCCGCGGGGCCGGGCAGCGGATACAGGAGGATGTATGATGTTACTGGCAGGGGATATCGGCGGGACCAAAACGGAGCTGGCGCTCTTCGCGCCCGAAACCGGGCCACGGGAGGAGCTTAAGTGCGCCGAGCTCCCCAGCGGACGCTATCCCTCGCTGGAGGCCATCGTCCAGGAGTTTCTCGCCGGCGTGGATCAGCCCATCGACCGGGCCGTGTTCGCCGTGGCCGGGCCGGTAATCGCCGGACAGGCTCACGTTACGAATCTGGACTGGCGGGTGAATCTGGCTCATCTGCAAGAGACGCTCAACCTGCCCAACGTCACACTGATGAACGATCTGCAGGCCATCGCCCTGGCCGTGCCGATCTTGACCCCCGACGAAGTCGTCACCCTCAACGAAGGCGTGGCCCAGCCGCACGGCACCATCGCGGTGATCGCGCCGGGCACCGGCATGGGCGAAGCCTTCCTGGTCTGGAACGGCACCCGCTACCAGGCCCTGGCGTCCGAGGGCGGTCATTCCGATTTCGCGCCCGGCAACGCGACCGAGATCGGCTTGCTCCAGTACTTGCAGCCGCGGTTCGGGCACGTCAGCGTTGAGCGGGTCTGCTCCGGGCGCGGGCTGCCCAACATCTACGACTACCTGCGCGACCGCGACCCGGCCCAGGAAACCCCGGAGGTGGCCCGCCAACTGGCCGAGGCCGAGGACCGCACGCCGGTGATCGTGAAAAACGCGCTGGACTCCTCGCGCTCCTGCTCGCTCTGTGTCGCCACCCTCGACATCTTCATCGCGATCCTGGGCGCAGAGGCAGGCAACTTAGCGCTCAAAATGCTCTCGACCGGCGGTGTGTACCTGGCGGGCGGCATCCCGCCGCGTATTTTGCCGCTGCTGCAGAACGGGCGCTTCATGCAAGCGTTCCTGCGCAAAGGCCGCCTGTCGGAGCTGCTGGCCGGCATGCCGGTGCGGGTCATCTGTTCGCGCGCTGCCCTGCTGGGCGCGGCTCACTACGGGCTGGATATCGCCGGGGACAAGCGGCCCGTCTAGCGGGGCGCGGGCGGTGTTAGCGAGGCAGAGCAAACATGCGCGCGTGGTCGCTGTAGAGCCGCCCGTAGGGCGAGAGCGTGCGGGGGACGGCGGGGCGCAGCAGGTTGCCGTCGTAATCCAGGTCGCCGCTGTCGAGTGTGAACCAGGCCCAGGAATCGACCTGCCCACTCTCCTCCAGCCAGGTGATCGCCCGGCGCATGAACACCAGGCCGTCGCCCAGCACGTCGAGCGGGCGGTTGCAGCACCCCGCGCCGTAGCGCACGCCGAACTCGCTGAGCACCAGGGGCCGGTCGCCGTCGCCCACCGCCGCCATCCAGGCGCGGAAGTTGCCGATGCGCCGCTGGAACTCGCCGAGGTCATAGGGGTCGGCCGTGTCGAGCAGGTAGTTGTGGATGTTCCAGGCATCGACCTGGAGCGGCGCGCCGGTCATCCGCTCGTACTGGGTGCGAAAAGCCGCGGCCCACTGCGCGTCGGCATTGGCGATCCCCGCCGGCATGATGCCCGCCGCCGGGTCGGCGGAGCGGATCACGGCGGCGGTGTGGGCATAGAAGCGCGCGTAGGCGGCAGGGTCCTGGTTGTCCTGGGCCGGGTCGTTGGGCTCGTTGCCCAGCATCCACCAGTGGCCGGGATGGAT
>CBJNAR010000750.1:0-2919 GCA_966434075.1 uncultured bacterium | reverse complement strand
CAGCCCCAGGTAGCGCCGGTCCGTGTGGACCTCCCGCACCACCGCATCCGGGTGCTCCGGGTCGATCTGGCGGATCACCTGGCCGGTGGCATCGGTCCAGATAAGCAGCACCTGACCGGCGTGCGGCCCCTGGCGGATCCAGACACCGCGCATCCCGTAAAGCAGCATCTCCGAGCCTTCGGTGGTGCGCGCGGTGATCAACTCCCTGGGCGGCGCGGCGCCCGTCATATCCACCAGCGCGATCGCCTGGTCCACCTGCGGCCCGGTGAAGGATGCGTTGTTGACGGCGACCAGCAGGTAGCGGCCATCGGGGCTGAACAGCGTCGTGTCCAGCAGTCCCGGTCGCTCGTCGAGCAGTTGCGGATGGCTGCCGTCGGGAGCCGTCGCGTAGAGTTGCGTCCGCCATTCCTGCGCGTCCAGCGGCACGGTGTTGCTCAGTACCAGCAGGCGGTCATCGGGGATGAGGTCGACCACAGACCAGAGCGGGCTGGGCAGCGTGGGCGTGACGGCGCGGCTAGCACCGGTCGCCTGGAACTCGGTCAGGTAGCGCGACCCGCCGTTGCCGGGCAAGGCGCCCTGGTCGCTGAGGCCCCACACGCCGCCACGGGTGCAGGCAACCGAGCCAAACACCAGATCGAGCGCCAGCGGCGTCATGCGGGTGCCGTCGCGGGCCGCGCGCAGCAGGCGCCGCCCAGCCATCGGATCGGTTTGCGCATCGAGTGTACCGGGAAACGCCAGACCGTCGTAGACCAGGTCGCCGTCGGGGCAGGCGGCGCGCACGCGGCTGCGGCGGTCGCTGCCCGGCAGGCGGTGCCAGCCGTCGGGCAGGTAGCTGTAGAGGCCGGGGTCGCCGTTGCCCGCACGCAGGGCGACCGTGCCGCTCAGGGCCAGGCCCGGCGCCAGCGCCGCCACCACATCGGTCAGATGGCGGGTCTCCTGGTAATCGGGGCCGAGTTGCCGCAGGCGGGGCAGGAGATCGAGCACGGCGGGCCAGTCGTAGCGGCGGGCGGCGGTTTGCGCCGCCGCGTACAGGCGGTCGCGTTCCGCCAGGAAGCTCGCGGCCTGGGCGGCCTGCGCGGGTGCATCGCGATAGGCCCCCGCCGCGCCGTACTCGACGGCGGCGCGCGCCCAGTCGAGCGCGTTCACGGCGCGGCTGCCCGCCTGGTAGTGCGTCACCTTCGCCTGCTGGTCCCACGCCTGCCCCGCGGCGAAGCTCACGACGCCGAGCACGAGCAGCACGCCCAGCACGATCTCCCACCGGTGCGCCCGCCCGGCGGCGTGCACGGGTTCGGGATCCAGGTCTTCGATGGGCGCGAAGGGCGGCGGGTCGCCCCGCGGCGCCGGCCCGGCGCTCACGGCAGCCCCACCTCGTACGCCACCTGCGGGAAGCCGCCGAGGAACGTGGTCAGCGGCACATCCACGTCGCCGTCATAGGTGACGACGTGGAGTCGCCCGTCGGGCGCGGTGTAGGCCAGCAGGTCCGGCCCCGCCCACCAGGGCAGCCGCAAGTAGCCGAGCCAGGCCGCAACGGTGCCGCGGTACAGCAGGGTCGGGTGGGCCACCGGCGCGTCGAACGCGCCCAGCGGCAGGCTCGCCACCTCCAGGTTCAGCCCCATGGCGTCGCGGGTGGCGGGGCTACGGGCATAAACCAGCCGCCCGGCGCGCACCCAGGCGCCCACGAAGCCGCTCGCCGCCGCCTGTGATACCCGAGTTTCATGCACGCGCCCCTGGCCGTCCAGGTAGACCAGCGCCAGGTCGAGCCGGTTTTGCGCGTCCCAGTCGGTGGTCGTACCCAGGACCAGGCCGCCATCGGGCAAATCAGCGGTCAGCAGGCGCAGCCCGGCATAGCGGGCGGCGGCGTGCGCTTCGAGCAGCGGCGCGCGGAGTTGCGCCGGGTCCACCAGCCGGAACATCTGCTGGGCGCCCGCCGGCCAGGTCAGCAGCACCTGGCCGGTGCGCGGCCCCTGGCGCAGGAAGCCGGCGCGCAGCCCGAACAGGGCCAGGCTTTCGCCGTCGAAGATGGGCGTCTCTACCTCGGCCACCGAGCGCGGCGGGGCGGCGCCGGTGGTGTCGATCAGCACGGCGCTCTGGTTGACGGCCCCGGTAGTCGCCAGCATGCGGTTCACCGTCACCAGCAGGTACCGACCGTCGGGGCTGAAATCGAGGCTGTCGAGGCTGCCCAGCCGCGTATCGACCAGGCGCAGGTCGCCGCCGCCCGGCGCGGCCAGGTAGAGGCTCTTGCGCGAGTCGCCGCTGAGGCTGACCGTCTGGCTGAGCACCAGCAGGCGGTTGTCGGGCGCCACGTCGAGGATGGACCAGCCGGGGCCGGGCAGGGTCGCCGTCAGCACGCGCCCGTCGCCGGGGTCGAAGGCGGGCTGGTAGGCGTAGATCGGTTCGCTGCTGCCGGAGGGGCTGAGCATGCCGCGCACGATACGTAGCCCCCAGACGCCCCCGCCCGCGTTGCAGCGGAAGCGCTGGAACGGCGCCGGATCGAGCGCCACGGCTCGATGGGCCGCGCCCGGCCCGGCGGGGTTAGCCCACCACAGGCGGCGCCCGGCCAGATCGTCCGGCCCGGCGGCGGGCGGCGCGGCAGCGGCGCCTGGGCCGTCGTAGACCAGCGCGCCGTCGGGGCAGGTGGCCTGCAAGCGGCTGTGCGGGTCGCTCTGCGGCAGCCACGCCCAGCCGCCCGCGCCGTAGCGGTAGAGACCCGGCGGCTGGGCGTCGGTGCGCAGGGCCACGGTGCCGCTGAGCGCGGCGGGGAGCGCCTGCTGCTGGGCTTCGCGGTCGAGTTGGGGCACGTCGCGGTAGGTCGGGGCGATGGCGCGCAGGCGGGGCAGGATTTCGAGCACGCGCGGCCAGGCCCCGCGCCGGGCGGCGGTCGTCGCCAGCCCGTAGAGTTGGTCGCGCTCGGCGATGGTG
>CBJNAR010000749.1:0-2922 GCA_966434075.1 uncultured bacterium | reverse complement strand
GACCTTGTGCGTGCCGGCAGCCAGGTCGGCGCGCAGGCGCCAGGCGGCGTTGCCCGACGCATCGGTCAGCGCCTCGCCGTCGCGGGCGCCGTCCACCAGGAAGTCCACCGTGGCCCCGGCCACGGGCTGGCCCGCGCCGTTGGTCAGGTGGGCCACGACAGGGATGCGCGACCCGCTCTGGCCCGCGGTCGAAGCCGCCTGGATAGTCAGGTTGGTGGCCGCGACGCCGATCTGCAGCGAGGCCCGCGAGGGCAGGTAGCCCTGCACGCCGTCGAAGACCGCGGTCACGGTGTGGTTGCCGATGCCGAGCGCGGTGCGCGGGTGCCAGACGGCATTGCCCGCCGCATCGGTCGCCGTCTGGCCGTTCGGCTGGTTATCGCTGAGGAAGGTGATCGACGCACCGTTGATCGGCGTGCCGGCGTCGGTGGTCAGGTGGGCGACCACGGGGGCATGGCCTGCATCCTGACCCGGTGCGGGTACGCGGGCGATGGTCAGCTTGGTGCCCCCGACGGCCAGCCCGGCGGACGCCTGCGAGGGCGTGAACGCGGGCAGCCCGGCGAAGGTGGCCTGGATGGTGTGGTTGCCGCCGGCCAGGTTGCCGTCGAAGCGCCACTGCGCCGTGCCGGTGCCGTCGGTGGCGGCTTCCCCGGCGCGCGTGCCGTCCACCGCGAAGGTGATCAGGCCGCCCTCGACCGGCTTGCCGGACGCGCTGGTCAGGTGCGCGGTCATCACGGCGCGGGTGCCGCCCGCCGCCAGGGCCGGCTGGATCTGCAGGTCCAGCTTGGTGCCTTCGACCACCAGTTGGGTCGAAGCCTGGGCGGGCAGCAGGTCGCCGACCTGGTACAACACCGCCTGGATATAGTGGGTCCCGGCGTTGAGTTCGGTGCGCAGGCGCCAGGTGGCGTTCCCGTCGGCATCGGTGTTGGCCTGGCCGTCGCGCTGGGAGTCGACGAAGAAGACGATGGTGATGCCGCCGATGGGTTCGCCGGTGCTCTTCGCCAGGTGGGCCACCACGGGCGCATGCCGCCCGCTGTCGTGGGACACAGGCAGTTGGATCGTGAGCACCGTGGTCGTATGCTCACTGCCCTTCTCGGGGCGCTGGCCGGCCTGGGCCACGCGGGCGCCGAGCACCGTCAGCAGCGCCAGCGCGAGCAGCAACACAGGGGTACGCAGCAGTTGCAGTCGATAGTTCATCGCTTACCATCCTTCCTCGAAGGCAGCTTGGCCGAGAGCGATCGGATATAGACCGCGCGCCCCCCGAACCGCGCCCCGAACGCCGCCCACGCGATAACCAGTGCGGCAATGACTAACGCACCGCCGTAGGACAGTTCCAGAACGACCCGGCGCGGCCCGGCCAGGGTGCCCGCGGGCGGGTCCAGCGAAATAATCTGCGGCGCGCGGGGCGCCTGGGAGAAATTGAACGCCTTGGCGATGCTCGTCGCCTGAGCATCACGGGTGGCGAGCGGCTTCAGCCCGTAATTGTCCTCGATGAACTTGAGGATCGAGGTCACGTCATAGGTCGTGCTGTCGATCGCGCCCTTGCGCACGTACGGGCTGACCAGCAGGGTCGGCACGCGGAAGCCGTAGCCATAGGCATCGACCTGCGGCGGCGCGACATGGTCGTACCAGCCACCCCAGTAATCGTAGGTGAGGATAAACGCCGAGCTATCCCAGGCATCGCTCTTGACGAGCGTATCGACCAGGCCCTTTACGAAGCGCTGGCCGGCCCCGACATCGCCCGGCGGTTGCTCGCTGGCGCCCAGCGGGGCGATGTAGGCCACCGCGGGCAGCGTGCCGTTGCGGACATCGTCATAGTAGGTATTAAGATCGACGATGTGCCCGGCGAGCGCGGGGTCGTCGATGAAGCGGTCGAAGGCCAGCAGCGGCACGCGCACAATCTGCGTGTCGCGCGGGCCGTGCTCGCGGTGGCGGTAGGTCAGGCTGGCGTCGTAGTTCTGCACGTAGAATTTCCACGAGACGCCCGCGGCCTGCAAGCGGTCGAAGATGGTGGGCAGGTCGCCCCAGCCGGTGTCGGGCAACTGGTCGTTGGCGGCGCCGGGCGCCCCGGCCACCCAGTACATATGGTTGGTGACGCTGCCCGCCGCCGCCGCGCTGAAGAAGCGGTCGAACAGCAGGTAGTCGTTCGCCAGGTTCCAGTAGTACTGGATGTCGGTCTGGTCGTAATAGCCCATGACGCTGGTGCCGGTCTTGCCCACCTGGCGGAAGGCGTTGATGAACCCGTCCATGTGGCCGGCGCGGTACTGCAACTGGAAGGTGTCCCGAATATTGGCGGGCGCCCGCAGCGCGGTGTCGGCCAGGTGGAAGGGCTTCACGCAGTCCTTGTTGCTGCTGTCCAGGGGATTGAGCGGCATGCAGACCCCGCTGGGCAGGCCGTTGGCGCCCGGATAGGTGCCGAAATAGTTGTCGAAAGAGTGCTGCTCCTGCATCAGCACCACCAGGTGCTGGATCGGAGTTTTGGCCTGTGCCGGATCAGGCGGCCCGGCGGCATAGCTGAGCGCGGGCGCGCCCAGGCTCAGGCTGAACGCCACGAGCCCCAGGATGCAGCCGGCAATACGCATGCGGCTCATGGATGCACCTCGTAGATGACGATGACGGGCGTCTGCGCGGTCCCGCCCGACGCCGTCGGGGCCGGCACCGTCTCGGTGTGGATCACGCGCCCCTGGTAGCGGTCGATATACTTCTGCAGCGACTGGGCGAAGAACGGCGACCGCGTGGCCGAGAAGGAGTCCCAGACCAGGTACTGGATCTGGCTGGTGCGGATCTGCAGATCGGGGTTGACGACCGGGTCATACGAGGGATTGCGCCGCAGCGGGTTCGGGCTGACCGAGAGCGCGTAGGCTTTGCGGTGGCCGTAGAACTGCAGCACGTTCGCCATAGACGGGCCGATGGTGATCATGCGGG
>CBJNAR010000748.1:0-2923 GCA_966434075.1 uncultured bacterium | reverse complement strand
CAGCAGCAGATCAACCCCCATGCGCACTTTGCCCCACGGACTGATCAGCGCGGATCGTAGGAACGGCCCCAGCCGGGTCGGGGCGATGAGCCGGACGCCTTCGGGCAGCGGGTGCAGCCGGCCCCCGGCCAGCACATACACCTTGCGCCGCGCATCGTTTGTGCCGATCAGCCGGTCGCCCAGGCCCAGGGCGCGGCAGAGTTCGTAGGCGTCGGGCTTCTGGGTGATGAACGCGTCGGGGCCGCCCTCGATGACGAAGCCGGCGGGCCGGTCGGTCACGATCTTGCCGCCGGGTCGCGCGTCGCGCTCGAAGACGATCACCGCGGGCGGATGCGGGTCGTTTCTGGTCGCCTGTTGCAGATAATAGGCGGTGCTCAGCCCGGCAATGCCGCCGCCGATTACAGCCACGTCGATGGCCGCCGGCAGGTGCCCGGCGCCCGGTAGATTCTGGTCGGTCATACTTCACTATACCACAGCGCCGGGGTCGCGCCCCAGGGCACGCAATGCGCGCGCTGCCTTGTTTGCGCCGGACGCCTCTGCTATAATGGCCCTACTGATCGTGCGGGCGTGCCCCGAAGGATGCGGCTGTGCCACGGCGGGCGCGTATCCGCCGGTATGCCGGCGCCGGACGCCGCCCTATCCCGTCCCACCTGTTCCGGCGTGCTGAGGAGAATCCCTTATATGACCTGTTCGCGTTGCGGCGCATCGATCCCGGAGGGCGCGGCGTTCTGTCCCTCGTGCGGCCAGGCTGTGGCCCCGGCGCGGGTCAGCCCGGAGGGCGGGCCCACGCAGGCCCTTAACCCTTACGCGCCCACCCCCCCGGAGACAGGCCGGTTGCAGCAGGCTCCCGCCCCCAACCCGTATAGCCCCGGTGCCACGCCGGGGGCCTACGAGTCGCCCGCGCCGCCCACCTACGGGCCGCAGGCCGCGCCCCCGCCGGGGATGTACCCGGCGCCCGCGCCTGGCTACCCGCCGCCCGGCCCCGGCGCCTATCCGCCACCGGCGGGGTATCCGCCGCCCAATCCCTATACGCCCCCGCCTGCCGGTGGCTATAGCGGCCCGGCCTATCCCGGCCCCTACGCCGGCCCGCGGGCGCCCGGTGCCGGCAACCCCGTGCTGATGTGGATCGGCGCGGGGCTCATCGCTCTCGGCATTGGCCTCATTCTCTGCTTCATGCTCGTGGCGGTCCTCGCACCCCAGGATCTCAGCCAGACGCCGGAGGATGTGCGCGGCACACAACTCGGCGCCGCCATCTGCGGATTCGGCCTCTTCTTATTGTTTGGCGTGCCCGGCGGGGTGCTGTTCTTTATCGGTCGCCGGCGCTAACCGCCTCTTGCCGCTGTCCGCGCGCCTGAGAGTGCGTTGTAAAGGAGCAAGGAGAAGGCATGCAAGCAATCCTCAGTGTTTCCGACCGCACCGGCCTGGCCGACCTGGCCCGCGTCCTGGCCGACCGCGGCGTAACCCTCTACGCCACCGGCGGCACCCGCGCCTATCTGCAGGAAGCGGGTATACCGGCGACTGCGGTCGAGGATCTGACCGGCTTTCCGGAGATCCTGGAGGGCCGGGTGAAAACGCTGCACCCCGCGGTCTATGGCGGCCTGCTGGCCCGGCGGGATCGCCCGGACGACCTGGCCGAACTGGCAGCCCACGGCCTGGCCCCGATTGACCTGGTGGTCGCCAACCTGTACCCATTCCGTGAGACTGTGGCGAACCCCGATGTTACGTTGCCCGAAGCCCTGGAGCAGATCGACATCGGCGGGCCGAGCCTGTTGCGGGCGGCGGCCAAGAACTTCCCCGCCGTGGTCGTCCTGTGCGATCCCGCCGATTACCCGGCAGTGCTGGAAGAGTGGCAGCGCGACGGGGCGGTGAGCGAGGCGACCCGGCGCCGCCTGGCGACGCGCGCATTCCAGCACGTGGCCGCCTATGACACGGCGGTGGCCTCGTATCTGCGCGGCCCCGGCGAGTTGTTCCCGCCCCGCGCCACCCTGGCGCTGCAAAAGGTGCAGGATCTGCGCTACGGCGAGAACCCGCACCAGCAGGGCGCGCTCTATCGCATCGAGGGCCAGCATGCCGATACCCTGGCCGGGGCGGCGCGCCAGTTGCAGGGCAAGGAGCTTTCCTACAACAACCTGCTCGACTCCGACGTGGCGCTCGCCATTGTGCGCGAGTTCGCCGGCCCCACGGTCGCCATCGTCAAGCACGCCAATCCGTGCGGCGTGGCCTCGCGCGATGATGTGCGCGACGCGTTCGATATGGCCCTGGCCGGCGACCCGGTCTCGGCCTTCGGCGGCATTGTCGGCATCAACCGGCCCGTGGACGAGAACCTGGCCCAGGCACTGACTTCGATTTTCTTCGAGGTCATCGTCGCGCCCGAGTTCAGCCCGGAGGCGCTGGCGATCCTCGGCGGCAAGAAGAACATGCGCCTGCTGGTCGTGCCCATGGTCGAGCCGCCCGCCCCCGACACCTTCGGCGCGGACCTGTCCTTCCGCACCATCGACGGCGGCGTGCTGGTGCAGACGCCCGACCGCATCGCCGGCGATGAGCAGGTGCCGTTGCATTCGCAGACCTCGCGCCGCCCGACCCTCAACGAGATCTCGGACCTGGTCTTTGCCTGGCGCGTGGCCCGCCACGTGAAATCGAATGCCATTGTGCTGGCGAAGGACCGCGCCGTGGTCGGCATCGGCGGCGGGCAGCCGAACCGCGTCGACAGCGTGCGCATCGCCGTGCAGCGCGCGGGGTGGCGGGCCGAGGGCAGCGTGCTGGCCTCCGACGCCTTCTTCCCCTTCCCCGACGGCGTGGAAGAGGCGGGCAAGGCGGGAGTCAGCGCCATCATCCAGCCGGGCGGCTCGCTCAACGACGCCAAAGTCCTGGCCGCCGCCGAGGCCGCGGGCCTGGCGATGGTCTTCACCGGCCAGCGGCATTT
>CBJNAR010000747.1:0-2924 GCA_966434075.1 uncultured bacterium | reverse complement strand
CAGCTTTGCCGTGCCGCTGCACGCCCTGGCCGAGCCGGCGCACGGCGGGCCGCTGCCCCCCGCCGCCACCCTGATTAGCTGTGACCCGGCGGAACTGGTGCTCAGCGCGCTCAAGCGCAGCGAGGACGGCACGGCGCTGATCCTGCGTGCCTGGAATATCGCCGGAGAGCCAATCGAGGCCAGTGTCACCTTGCCGTCGTTCATCCGCGCGGCCCGCCGGGTGCGGCTCGACGAACAGGACCTGCCCGGAGCCGCGCTCGACTGGCAGCCCGGCCCGCCCCCCAGCGTGGGCGTCACCCTGGGCGCCCGCGAAATTCTGACCCTACGACTGGAGCTGTAAGCGTTTGAAAGGACCGAGTCCAACTGCGGGGCTATGGCGCCCCGTCCAATTTCCGTCGAGCGCCGCCGGTGGGGAACCGCCGGTGCTGCTGGAAGGCAAAATCGCCGGGTTCGCGGATGGCGCGCGCCATCCCGCCGTGCTGCTGCTGCACCCCAACCCCGCCGGCGGGGGCACCATGGACAGCAAGATCCTGCGCGCGGTAGCCGACGCTATGTATGTGCACGGCGTGGGCGCGCTGCGCTACAATTCGCGCGGCGTGGGTCGCAGCGGCGGCGAGTTCCGCCTGGTGCCGGAGTCGAAAGGCTGGGTCGAGGGTTCGCGCGAGACGGAGGACGTGGGCGCGGCGCTGCACTACCTCTCCGCCCTGCCCTGGGTCGACTCCACCCGGCTGGCCCTGGTCGGCTTCAGCTTCGGGTCGCGCATGGCGCTCAGCTACCTGCGCCGGCATCCCACCGACCAGCGGGTGCGCGCCGTCGTGCTCATCGGCTTCCCCGTGGCGGCCTGGGACCTGTCCCACCTGGGCTACTGGTTCGGCCCCAAGCTATTCATCACGGCCGGCGGCGACACCTACTGCCCGCCCGACAAACTCGACGCCTTCGTAGATCGCCTGCCACCGCCCAAGATCCAGGCGGTGATCAAGGACAGCACCCACTTCCTGCCCGGACGCGAGTCGGAAGCGGGGGCCATCGCCGAGCGCTTCCTGGCCCCGATCCTCGGCGTCGAGTAGCGACGGCCTCAGACACGACCCGCGGATACCCGCCCGCAGGTGCAGAGATCGGAGTAGCGCCCGCAGCGGCAGGTCACCACGACATCATAGACTTCGCGGGTTCGCAACGCCGTGCGGGCCCAGGAGAACTCCAGCGCGCGCGCCAGGCCACGGCCCCGGTACTCCCGGCGCGTGGCCTCGTCCGCCAGCAGCCGGCGCAGAGCGGCGGCGATATCCGCCACCGACAGCGGATCGACCGTCAAGGCCGCGTCGCCCACGACCTCCGGCAGGCTGGACACGTTGGAGGTAATCGTCGGGGTGCCGCAGGCCATGGCCTCCAGTGGCGGCAGTCCGAAGCCCTCGTACAGCGATGGGTAGCAGAAGCCGAGCGCGCCCGCGTATAGCCCCGGCAAGTCGGCATCGGGCACGTAGCCGGTGCAGCGGACGCGCGTCTCCAGGCCTAGGCGGGCCACGGTGCTCGCCACCTCCCAGCCCCGCCAGGTGCTGCGCCCGACCAGGATCAATTGTACATCGGGCGCCTCGCGGGCCACGGTGGTGAAAGCCTCGATCAGCCGGATCAGGTTCTTGCGCGGCTGGAGATTGCCCACGGCCAGGAAATAGCGCGCCGGCAGGTGATAGGCGGCCCGCACCCGCGCGGTCTCCTCCGGCGGCTGGGGCCGGTACTGCGCGCCCGCCGCCGCCGGGATCACCACCACCCGCTCGGCGGGCGGGTGGTAGTAGCGGATCACATCCTGCCGCGCCGACTCCGACTCGGTAATCACCCGCGCCGCGTGGCGCACGCTGTGGCCCACGAGGAGATCGAGGTGCAGGCGCACGCTGGGCGAGAAAAACTGGGGGAATACACGATAGGATACGTCATGCACGGTCAGGACCACCGGGCAGGTCACATAGGGCGGCGCCACATACATCATATGCAGCAGGCGGGCAGCGTCGGCGCGCACCAGGCGGGGATAGAGCCAGGGGATGCGCACCGCCGACGGCAGATTGGCGAAGGGGCGCGCCGCCAGGTTCGGCTGCGCGCGCAGCCGCGCCGGCAGCGCATCCGGATGCGGCGTATAAAGCAGGTACTGGTAGCCGCCCAGCCGGCCCAGTGCCGCCGCCAGTTCGGTCGCGTAGGTTTCGTTGCCCGTTTCGCGGGCGCCGATCATGTGAACGTCGAGCGCGATACTGGTCATCCGCGGGTCCTTTCGGGATGGCGCGAAAAGTCGAGGACCCGCGGGGCCGGTAACGCTTGCCAGCGCGGGCAGCACATGGTATAATAGGCGTGGTCATATCTGCGCCTGTAGCTCAGTGGATAGAGCGCCAGCCTCCGGAGCTGGATGCGGGGGTTCGAGTCCCTCCAGGCGTACCCGTTATGCATTGGCAAACCGCCGGTCTCGTGCTGAGAACCCGGCGGTTTTGTTTTGCCCGCCCCGCTCTGCCCGGTGAGCGCCGGCGACACGCCGGCCGGGCACCCGAACGCTGCGCATACCGTGTCTCCTCCTGTGGCCTACCGGGGGCGCCCAGGTTCCCGGCGCGGTGGATCAGTGCGGAAGGGGAAAGCAAGCGACCCGATCCGGCAGGGCGATAGCGGTACAACTATCGCGAGCGGACGGGTCGGTAGCAAAGCATGGTTTCCGGCCAGGCGGGGCCGGTACGGCAGGTGGTTCGGGGACAGGGATTCGAACCCCGACTCTCAGCTCCAAAGGCTGGTGTCCTACCATTAGACGATCCCCGAAAGTAGTCTGGTACCACTATACAAGATCCGGCCCTCGCTTGTCAAAGCCTGTCCGGCCCGCTCCACACGCCCCCACCGCGCGCCCGCCCCCGTGACGGAAGCTTACCCCGGTACATCGTCGAGATCGTACATTATCAGCG
>CBJNAR010000746.1:0-2930 GCA_966434075.1 uncultured bacterium | reverse complement strand
CACACGCTGGCCGCCCGCGCCGAGGCCGTGACCGACCCGGCGGAGGTGACCGCCGCCGTGACCGCCTTTATCGCGGCGCACGGCCCGGCGCAGGCCTGGCAGATCGCCGTGGCCCTGGCGCCGGATCGCGTGCCCACCCCGGCCAGCCTGGCCGCCGCCGCCCAGGGCCTCGTCCTGGTGCGGGTCCATTTGCCGGGCGTGCCGTAGCGCGGCGCAACCTCTCCCCCCGGCTGGGGTATACCCCACCCCGCCGCGGGGAGGGGCGATCGCTTACCGGGATGCCGCCTCCGGGGCGGCGCCGCCCGGCCCATAAATGGGCGGGCTACGTCAACGAAGGCCGCCTGCGCGGCCTGTCTCGGGGCGGCGAGCCCGCCCGTGGTGCTCCCCGGCCCGCCGCGGGCAGGGGGGTTGGCTTGCCCGCCGCGGGGAGGGGAGATCGCTTACCCCGCCGGTCGTCGCCCCCCGGCCCGCCGCGGGCCGGGGGGTTGGGGGGTCAGGTTGGTCCGCGCGGCCCTCGCTAGCAGGGCGGCGACACATCGGCGAAGGTCGCCAGGTAGGTGTAGTGCCCGTGATAGCTGGTGGAGGGCACCTGCCGCGCGAACCAGGGGAGGAACGCCTCGTCCTGCGGGTGGTAGGTCACCCCGTTGGGCATCGTGAGCGCGAAGGCCACGCTCACCAGCGGGTCGCCGGTTTCCAGCACCGCGGTGCAGCCGTACTGCGGCTGCGACGGCACCGACCACGGCGGCACCACGTTGTTCACAAAGGGGTCGTTCATCCACTCCGAGACTTCGTGGCTCAGGCCGTCGATGTCGGCCAGGTTCGCCGTCCCGAACACGTGCTCCGTCAGGTACGACGAGAAGATGTAGGTCTGCACCTGCTGCTTGCCGCTGGGCGACGTGCTGCCGAGGGCGTTATGGTAGCCGAACACACAGCAGTTGTTGGGGTTCTGGATATACAGCACGGTGTTGTTGGTGAGGAAGATCGGCACGGTCACCGCCTTGATGTGCAGGGCGCTCATGAGTTGGACCAATTGCGCGTCAAACCAGTCGATATCCACCAGCCCGATATTCTCCCCGGCGGAGTCCTGCACGACGAAGCCCTTGTCGGTGGGCACGTGGAGCGTCTGGGTGGCGAGCAGGGCCGGCCCGCCGAGCAGCACATGGTAGCCGGGACTGGTGGTCGAGACGTAGTTGGCGAACTCGGCGCGCTGGATGGCGTCCGCCACCTGGGTTACGTCATGGGGCGCCGCGCCCCCGGTGCCCGCGCCCACGTCGGTCGCCTGGAACATGGGCGACTGGATGGTCAGGCCGGCTTTGCTGCTGCCGTCGAGCACCGTGCCGTCGGCGAACACCAGGCGGACCGGGATGAGCTTCATCGGGACCGAGGTCGTTTTCGAGCCGGCGGCAGGGTCGGTGCCGACCATGGTAAAGGGGTAGGTGGTGTCCTGGTAAGTGAACGACCCGCTCCAGTACTTGATGGTCTCGGTGTCGCGGCGGACGGAGCTGCCGTGGGCGCGGGCGGTGGACAGCGGCCGGGCGCCGGCGGGCAGGCCGGCCCGGTCGGGGACCCCCTGGGCGGCGGCGGGCGCCCCGCTCGCGACCGCCAGGCCCAACACGGCGAGGCAGAGGGCCGCGCAGGCGCGGATCAGGACATACAGCCGGCGATTCCAACCCGTAGTGTGGCGAAACATGCTGGTATTCCTTTCCATGCAGTAGCGGGTGAAGATCATGCAGGACCGCGGAAGCGATCCGCGGGGGCCGGCCACTGGCGCGCGTGGACCACGCCGCCGGCCGCGGCCTCGGCAACGACGGCTACCCAGGCATAGCGATCCCTCCTCTCAGGGCAGGATGCGACCGGAGCGGGGCGGCGCGCGGCGGGGGACGGGCGGCCCTGGCCGGGCGCGGCGTCAGATACGATTCGCTGCAGCAAGCGGTATCGGTCGGGGGGCAGCCCGGTGCCGATCGGGTGGGTGAGCATAGCTCCTGGCCGCGGGGAGCCGGCCGCATGAGGCGGGCCGGGTGTCTAGGGGGGACGCGTGGACGGACGCCCATAGTACAGAGCGAATCATAGCACAAACTTCAACCGGAGTCAACCACCAATCATCTCCGATCCCCTGAGACACGCAGTGCAACGAAAGAACCGTTGCACAATGTTCTGCCCACCCGTCGCCCGTCCCTGTTCACACAGCGATGCCGCAGGTACACGGCGGCCCACGGCCCACCGCTGGGCGACCCACCCGCGATTCGCGATTCCCGCCCGGTACCCCCTGTCGCAAAACGATACGACATGGTATAATCCCTGCGTTGCGCGTTAACGGCAGAGTCCACGCCCGCCCGGACCGTCGCAACCCCGCGTGCGGACCGACCGCGCGCGAGGGGAGTACACCAAGGAAAGGAGGCACCCGCGCGGCCCCACGGCCCGCGTTCACAACACTGGCGGGCGCCGGTTCTGCATCGACCCATCTCGCAACCTGGGCTATGGAATCTGTAGGACAAGGAGTGCATCATGCGGCGATTCTCCTGGCAATGGGGAATAACGATCGTAGTGGCAGTACTACTGGCTGTCGTGGGATTCAACCTGAGCAACACACGCGCGGCGCCCGCGGCCCCGCCCGCCCCGCGGGCCGACGGCAAGCTGCCCCAGCGCGTCGCGGTCAACGTGGCCGCGCCGGGCAAAGCGCCCGCGGCGCCCCTGGACGTGCTCTACGACCAGATGGGCAGCCCCTCCGGCACGGGCACCAGTTCGCAGGAATTTGAAGCGGCCTTCAGCACCTACAACGACGAACTGGCCGACGATTTCATGGTCCCCGCCGGGGTGGACTGGACGGTGACCGGGGTCGACGCGGCCGGCTCGTACTTTAACGGCGTGGGCCCGGCGGTCTCCTTCAACGTCGTGTTCTACAACAGCACCACCAGCGGCGGCAACACGGT
>CBJNAR010000745.1:0-2931 GCA_966434075.1 uncultured bacterium | reverse complement strand
GTCAAGAAGACCGGCAAGCCTACCGAGGGCGCGCTGAGCGACCTGCAGGTGGCCGAAACGGTGCGCGTGGCCGGCACCGGCGATAGCGCCGATCATGTGACCGCGCGGGTCGTCACCGAGGGCGGCGTGGGCGGAAAGCAGGCCGGGCCGCGCCCCGGCAATAACAGGGCCGGCAAGCTCGCCCGCGCCGGTCTGACCAAGGCCACCGTGCAGGCGAACGCCAACGGCGTGCTGACGCTGGCGGGCAAGAAGAACCAGACGCGCACCGTGAACACCGATGCGGGCACCGTCGTCATCAAGGGCGGCCTGGCCGCCGTGAGCGACCTCAAGGCCGGCGATGTGGTTACGGTCGTACCGCGGGCGCTGCGCCCGGCAGCGGGCACGCCCCGGCCCGCCACCAAACCGGCGGCCACCGCTGCGGTGATCTATGTCCCCGCGGCGGGCGACCGGCTCGTGCCCGGCGTGGTGGCGAGCGTCAGCGGCAATACGGTGACGCTGCGCGGCAAGCGCACCATTACGCTCGCCGCAAACGCGACGGTCCAGATGCAGGGCGTCTCCGGCCAGGCCCCGTCCGCCGCGAGCGCGAGCGACCTGAAGGCCGGCAGTCAGGTGCTGCTCTACGGCCCTAAGCCTGCCCAGGGCCAGCCCGCCACCGCCACGCTGGTGCTGATCCGCCCGGCGGCGGCCAGGTAGCCCTGGTTCGCGGGCTGCGGCAGAACGGCTTCCCGGCGGGGAGGCCGTTTTGCTGTGCCCGGTCGCCTTTGCCAATTGTGGTACAATAACCTTTATGAGTACCGAAACTGCGCCCATTGCCACCGGCGCCACCCCCCGCCCCGCCGCCCTCGATCCGGCGGCCGTGGAGACCGACACCGAGCCGCCGGCTCCGCCCGCCGGCCCCTTCGCAGCAGGGCCGGCGTCTCCCACAGCCACGGTCCCGCCCGCGGCCTCCGCCCGCGGTCCGCGCCTGGCCGCCCTGCAGCATCGCGATTATCGCCTCTACTGGTCCGGCAGCCTCGTCTCGCAGCTTGGCTCGCAGATGAGCAGCGTGGCGGTGAGTTGGCAGGTCTACCAGCTTACCCACGATCCGCTGATGCTGGGCCTGACCGGGCTGTTCACCGTAGTGCCCATGGTTTTGTTCTCACTATACGGCGGGGTCGTCGCCGACGCCCTCGACCGCCGCCGCATGCTGATCGTCACCCAGCTTATCCTGCTCTGTACCTCGCTGATCCTGGCGCTGACGACGTTGACCGGGGTCATCAGCGTGTGGGTGGTCTTCGGCGTGGTGGCGATTCAGGGCGGGGTGGCGGCGTTCAATAACCCGGCGCGGTCCGCGCTCATTCCCAATCTCGTGCCGCGCGAACATCTGACCAACGCCATCAGCCTGGGCGTGACAAGCTGGCAGGTGGCCTCTGTCGTCGGCCCGTCGCTGGCCGGGATCATCATCGGCGGCGCGGCACACCTGCTCGGCCCGTCGGGGGTAGGTGTCGTCTACGTGATCGACGTGGTCTCCTACACGGCGGTGATCGGCGCGCTGGCGCTGATCCGCGCCACGACCCAGCCGCTGGATCGCCGCCCGATCAGCCTGGGGTCGGCGCTCGAAGGCCTGCGCTTCGTGTTCCGCAACCCGATCATGAGCGGCACCATGCTGCTGGACTTCTTCGCCACCTTCTTCGGCGCCTCGATGCTGCTCATGCCCATCTTCGCCACCGACATCCTGCATGTGGGACCGCAGGGGCTGGGCTTCCTGCTGGCCGCGCCGAGCGCCGGGGCCGTCGTCAGCGCGGTGATCGTGTCTTCGCTCGGCCACGTACGGCGGCAGGGGAAGGTCGTGCTCTGGAGCGTGGCCGCCTACGGCCTGGCCTGGGTGATCTTCGGCCTGGTGCCCAACTTCTGGGTGGCGATGCTGGCGCTGGCCGGCACCGGCGCCGCCGACACCGTCAGCATGGTCATGCGCCAGACCATCCGCCAGCTGACCACGCCCGACGAACTGCGGGGCCGCATGACCTCGGTGAACATGATCTTCTTCATGGGGGGCCCGCAACTCGGCGAGTTGGAAGGCGGCATCGTGGCCCGCGTCTTGAGCGCGCCCTGGGCTGCGATCACCGGCGGCCTCGGCGTTATGGTTGTGACGGGCCTGGTCGCCCTCAAGAACCGCGCGGTTCGCACCTACGAAGCGTAGCGGGGAGTGCCGGGCGCACGGAGCCTACCCCCGCCCGTGCGTGCCAGGTGAGTCAGTCGGCCCGCAGGAGTTCCAGGTCCCGTAGATGCCCGTCCGGCAAGGAGTAGCCGGTATGCATCGCCAGTTGGGTCTCCTTGGAGACGCAGGGCACCTTCTTGCCGGCGATGCTTCCCTGCCCGGTGATCGCGTCGGGCAACGGCCACGGGTCGTCGTAGTGCTGGACGATACGCCCGTCCGGTCCGATGTCGATGACATGGACATCGACCTCTCGACCCTGGGGGTCCGCCACGACGAACGCGGTGGGCCAGCCATTGGCTTCCTCGCCCAGCCGGCGGCTCTCCTGCCAGACCAGTTTCAGCGTAAATCCATGCGCGTCGAGCCACTGCCGGAGCCTGGGCAAGTCGTCCAGCAACACCAGGATGTCCAGGTCCTTATGCGGGCGGGTCTGGCGACGGAGCAGGGCATCCACGCCCCATCCGCCCATCACCCAGAAGCGGATGCCGTATTCTTCGAGTTGGCTGCATAGAGCGGCAGCATCTTCAGCCAGCAACATTGGTTTTGCTTTCCCATCTGGCTGTTCCGTTCGCTGGAGGTATGTCGCGGCGCGGGCGGAAGTAGATCCTGCTATTCAAACCGGCTGCCGAGCTCACGGGCGTTTGACGGCGAACGGCAGAATGAGCGCGCCCGCGCCGAGGCCGCCGAGGATGCCGGAGAGCATCATGGGCGTATGGGTGCTGTACCACCAGCCGGCT
>CBJNAR010000744.1:0-2936 GCA_966434075.1 uncultured bacterium | reverse complement strand
GCGGTGCGGTATCTCTACTGCCACGGGGTGATCAGCGGCTACGCGGACGGCACCTTCCGCCCGTACAACGAGACCACGCGCAGCCAGATGGTGAAGATCGTGGTGCTCGGCTTCGGTCTGCCGGTGGTGACTCCGGCCGGGCGCGACAACACCTTTGCCGACGTACCGCCGACCTTCCCGTTCTACGCGGTCATTGAGACGGCGGCAGCGAATAATATCGTCAGCGGCTACACCTGTGGCGGCCCCGGCGAGCCGTGTGATGAGCAGGGCCGCCCCTACTTCCGCCCCTACGCCAACGTCACGCGCGGCCAGTTGTCGAAAATCGCGGTGAGCGCCGCTGGATGGCCGCGCCGGACACCGGCGACCCCAACCTTCAGTGACGTGCCGCCCGGCTCGGCCTTCTACACCTTCGTGGAAACCGCCGTTTGCCACGGCGTGGTCAGCGGGTACGCGGACGGCACCTTCCGCCCCACCGCCGGCGCGACCCGCGGCCAGATCAGCAAGATTGTCTCTCTGGCGATCACGGCGGGCGGCAGTTGCGCCCCATGATAGCCTTTATCCGGATCGATAACATGCGCATGTACTACGAGGAGCATGGCCCGCCGGACGGCCCGCCGCTCGTGCTGCTCCACGGCTTCACCGGCACGGGGACGGATTGGGGGAATCAGGTGGCGGCCTTCCGCCCCCACTACCGGATCATCTATGGCTCCGCAAGCCGAACGACCCCCGCATATGGTGGGGTATCGGCCGTATTGAAAGCTCGGGCCCAGGGTGCTAGTATAGCACCAGTGTGCGACTGCGCCTACCCGGTGGTGCTGCACCCCGGCCCGCGCAAGCCCTGTGACTTGCGCGCGCCCAAGAATCGGGAGGGCCGCCGGGCCCATGCGGCGATACTCCCCACTCCAAGCGGTAAGGCGGGGCCGTTGCGGCGCGCGTGCTGCTTATTGGATCGACTACAGAGGGGTTCCTTCAGGAGCACGGCCCGAGCAGCTCCGGCAAGACCGCCCTTGTGGCGACCACCGGGGGTAACGCCCCGGTCCCCGCGCACGAGGCGATGCAGACAGCCTAACGCCCCACCCCCGCGGGGCGGTCGATTGGCCCTGGCGGGGCTTCCGGCTTTGGCGCGGGCGGGCGATAAGGTAAAGGGGCCACGGACTACACGACCCGTTTGGTTTTTGTTATGGGCCCTGGATCGGGGATTTTAGCGGGGATCAGATCGATATCCGGGCGGGCGCGGGGCCGGGACGCGTTATGGGGCTAACGCCCCGCCGAGGGACCTGCTTTAGTTGTTCTCGCGTATACTGCGAGCGACTAACACAAAGGAGTTGTGATCATGGCGGGGAGCGTTTTGGAGCATCGCATGGGGGCGGACACGGCGGGGGCGGGCGAGTATGCGCCGGTCAACGGTCTGAACCTATACTATGAGCGTTATGGGAGCGGCCGGCCGCTGGTGCTGTTGCACGGCGGGTTCGGGGTCATTGGGCAGATGTTCGGGCACCTGATCCCGCTGCTGGCCGCGCAGCGGCAGGTGATCGCGGTGGAGTTGCAGGGGCACGGACATACGGGGGATATTGATCGCCCGCTGAGCTTTGAAGCGCTGGCCGACGACATCGCGGCGCTGCTGCGGCACCTGGGCCTGGCGCAGGCCGACCTGTGCGGGTATTCGCTGGGCGGGGGAGTGGCGCTGCAAACGGCCATACGCCACCCCGCGCTGGTGGGCAAACTGGTGCTCATCTCGGCCCCGGCCCGGCGGCAGGGCTGGTATCCCGCGACGCTGGCGGGCATGGCGGCGGTCAATGGGGTGGCGGCGGCGACCTGGGTGGGCAGCCCGATGCACGCAGCGTATGCCGCCGTGGCCCCGAACGTGGACGCGTGGCCGGCGCTGGCGGACAAGCTGCAGGCCCTGCTCGGGCAGGAATATGACTGGTCGGCCCAGGTGGGCGCGCTGCCCATGCCGGTGCTGATCGTGGTCGGGGATGCCGACGCGGTACGGACGGCCCATGCGGTGGAGATGTTCGGCCTGCTGGGCGGCGGGCAGCAGCCGGCGGGGCTGGGCGTGCCGCTGCCGCAGGGACGGCTGGCCATCCTGCCGGGCACCACGCATTATGACATCATCTTCCGCACCGATCTGCTGGTGCCGATCCTGACGACCTTCCTCGCTGCCGCGCCCGCGGAGGCGATGAGGGAACCACCGGCCGAGGGCCGCTAGCATGGCAACGCGGGGGCGGCCCCAGGGCCGTCCGCGCGCAACCGCGGGGAGCCGGACGGTCCGTGCCCCCTACGAGGAGTTTACTGTGCGGAAAATTGTTGTGGGGATGTTTGTGTCGCTGGATGGGGTAATGGAAGGGCCAGGCCCGGCCGATGATTTCCCGCTCGCCGGGTGGACGATGCCCTACTGGGATGCGGACGTGGCGGAGTTCGTGGACGCAGCCATGGGCACGAGTGACACCTTGCTGCTGGGACGGATCACCTATCAAGGGTTCGCCGCCGCCTTTGGCGACGCGCCCGCCGATAATCCGGATGCGGCCACGATGAATCGCTTCACCAAGTACGTGGTGTCGACCACGCTGGAGCAGGCCGAGTGGGCCAATTCCACGGTGATCCGCGAGAATGTGGTGGAGGAAATCACCCGGCTGAAGGAACAGCCGGGGCGGGACATTGCGATCAGCGGCAGCGGGCAGGTGGTCCACACGCTGATGCGCGCCAACCTGATTGATGAGTACCGGCTGCTGATCTACCCGGTGATCCTGGGGCAAGGCAAGCGGCTGTTCCCGCCGGATGTGCCGGTGACGCTGGACCTGGTGGAGGCGCGGACGAGCGCGAAGGGCGTGCTGCTCGTGACCTACCGCCCGGCCCCGGGGCTGGATGCGGTGACGGGAGAGGACGGGTGATGACCCGGATCCCGCCCGCGCCGCCGACGGGCTAGGCGCCCGTTA
>CBJNAR010000743.1:0-2941 GCA_966434075.1 uncultured bacterium | reverse complement strand
AGCGACGGCGCCCGGCGATGGGCGCTGCGGGCGGCATCGGCGCTGACCGGTGCAGTAGCCGGGCGGGGTGGTGGCGCGGCGACCGGGGCGGGCGCCGTGGCTACAGGCGGATGGGCGGGGCTGCCGGTGGCCATGGTCAGCGGCGAGACGGTGGGCGCGGCGCGGCGGGCGGGGCGCTTTTTGGCCGGTTCGGGTTCCGCGTCGGCGCCCGGTTCGTCGGTGGGCCGGGCGCGCTCGCCCGCGGCCAGCCGGCCCAACAGGTCTTGCGTGCGGCGCAGGCGGACCTCGCGGTTGTTGCGGCCCTGCGCGCTGTAGGGCGCCAGGGTGCCGCGGATGGCCTCGATCATCTCCTCGGCCAGCGGGTCGTGGGCGCGCGCCTGCCGGGCCCAGGTCTCGATATAGGCCGTCAGCCCGCCCGACACCGCCGTGTCCTGGAAGCCCTTATGCTCTTCGAGTTGCAGGATCTTCTGCAACAGGTCCGTTGCTTGCGACATTGTCCTTCTTCAACGATCTAGGCGCACAAAACGAGCGGGCCGCGGCCCTGCACGCAAAACGAGCGAGCCGCCCGGCCCTGCACACAAAACGAGCGGGCCGCCCGGCCCGCTCACTGCGCGATCGGCGTCTACCGGCGCTGGCCTGCGCGGCCCGGCTATGCGCGGGCGACGACGCAGCAAATTCCCACCGCCCGCGGGCCGACGTGGGAGCCCAGCGCGGCGCCGATGTGCGAGACCAGGATTTTCTCGCGGGGGTAGATCGGCTCCAGCATGCTGATCAGCTTTTCAGCCTCGTCCGGAGCGTCGCCATGGACCACGGCCAGGGCATCCAACGGGCCAAGCCCTTCGGCCAGTTCGATCATACGCTGCATGGCCTTGCTCTTGGTACGCACCTTCTCCATGGGCACCGGCTTGCCTTCCTTCATGTGCAGGATCGGCTTGATCGCCAGCATGGTGCCCAGGAAGGCGGAGGCCAGGCCTAGGCGCCCGCCGCGCTGCACCCACTCCAGGGTGTCGAGCAGGCCCAGGATGCGCACACGGGGCACCATTTCCGCCACCAGATCGATAATCTCGTCCTGGCTACATCCCTCGCGGGCGGCGCGCGCCGCGAAAATCACCTGCCAGCCCAAGCACATCGAGATCGCCTGCGAGTCGATGACACGCACCAGCCCCGGCTCCAGGTCGATCGACGTGGCGGCCAGCGCGCAGGTGCTGTAGGTGCCGCTCAGGCCCGACGACAGATGGATCGACACGACGCGCGATCCGTCCGCCGTCAGCTGCCGGTAGACCTGCTCGATCTCGCCAATGGGCGGCTGGGACGTGACGGGCACGCCGGGGGTCTCCTGCAGCAGGCGATAGAATTCTTCGCCGCTGAGGTCGATCTTATCGCGGTAAGTCTGGGACCCGATCTGCAAGACGAGCGGGATCACGGTGATCCCCAGTTCGCGCGCCACCTCCGGCGGCACATCCGAGGTGCTGTCGGTCACGATTTTGACCGGCTGTGTGGTTGTCATGGGACCATTATACCCCAAATCGGTCCCCGGTGAAAAACGGGTCGTGCTAGCCGGCGCCCTCGTAGACGGCTACGCCCACCGCCCCAGGACCGAGATAGACGGTGTTGGCCGGTCCGTACTGGACCACGGTGATCCGGTCGCGCGGGCACACCAACGCCAGGCGCGCGACCAGGTTGTCGATTTCTGTGGTGTGGTTGCAGTGGAGCACCGCCAGGGCCTCGACATGGGGGAAGTCTTCCACGAAGTTGGCGAGGGAGTCGAGCGCCTTATGACGCGTGCGGGTGCGCTCCAGCAGGACGATCTGGCCTTCGTCGAGGCGCAGCAAAGGCTTAAGCGGCAGCAGCGTGTCGATGCCCGGCGCCAGTTTGGCGATGCGCCCGCCGCGGTGCAACCCCTCGATGGAGTCGACAAAGAAGGCGATATGCACCTGGTGGATCATGCGCTGGGCGGCGTTCATCACCTCGCTCAAGGTGCCGCCCGCCGCGGCTTTGCGGGCGGCGGCCAGCACCACCAGGCCCAGGCCCATGCTGGCCGCCTGCGAGTCCATCACGCCAACCGGGAAAGAACTGTTCAGGAAGGCGTCGCGGGCCATCAGCGCGGCGTTGTAGGTGCCGCTCAGCCGTGAGGAGACATGGATGGAGACGATGCCGTCGCAGGGGCGGTTGGCCTGGAGTTGCCGGTAGACCTGCTCAAACGCGGCGACCGCCGGGGGCGCCGTCGTGGGCCGGGGGTCGCCCGCCTGCAGGTGGCGCAGCAACTCGTCGGTGGTCAGATTCACCCGGTCCAGATAGGTGTGCGATCCGATCTGCACACTGACCGGGATGACGGTGATGCCGTACTCGCGAACAAGCGAATCGGGTAGGTCGCAGGTGCTGTCGGTGACGACCCGAATCGTGGGCATGGGTATGTCAGACTCCGTTCAGGCGGCGGGAGCGGGCGTCTACTCCACCGAGATAATATAGGCGTAAAACGGCTGGCCGCCGTACAGGGCCTCGACCTCCTGGTCGGGATACTGCGCGCGGATCTGGTCCGCGAAGGTCTCGGCCTGCTCGGCGGTCACATCCTGCCCATAATAAATCGTGATCAGTTCGCGGTCCCCGGCATTGAGTTGCGCCAACAGATCGTGGGCGACTTCCTCGTTCGAGTGGCCCGCGATGACCAGGGTGCCGTTATGCAAGCCGATCACGTCGCCGATCTGGATCTCGATGCCGTTCATGCTCACCTGGCGCACGGCGGTCGTGATTTCGCCGGTCTCGACATTCTGGGCCGCCGCATCCATGGCGCGGGCGTTGGTGTCCAGGTCGGCTTCGTAGTTGAAGGCGACCAGGGCGGCCATGCCTTGCGGGATGGTGTCCGTGGGCACGACGGCGACGCGCTTCTTACTGAGAGCCTGGGTCTGCTTGGCGGCCATGACGATGTTACCGTTGTTGGGCA
>CBJNAR010000742.1:0-2948 GCA_966434075.1 uncultured bacterium | reverse complement strand
TGAAGCAACTGGGCGGTTGGGACGGCAAGGGCAAACCGCCCCGCAACCTGCGCGGCCTGATGAACATGTTCCGTTGATCCGCCTCGCCTTTCTAACGAATCCCCTGCCCGTGGGCCATGCATCTGCATGGCCCGCGGGGGCTTTCCGGGCCATCCCCCCTGGCACAACAGCATCCGAAAGTCCCGAATCGCTGCTGACATAGGGCTGTCACTGCGCTATGCGATACTGGTGGTGGGTTAGGAAACAGGCCCACCGGCTGATAGTATCGCGAGTGAAAGGAAGCGACAGGTGCTCGAAGGACTAAATTTTGTGCTGGTGCAGGTGCCCGACGCGCAGGCGGCGCGCGAGTTCTACGCGGACAAGCTGGGCCTCCAGGCAGCGGAGCATATGGGCGGCTTTGTGCAGTTCCAGCCCCAGGACGGCGGGGCCATCTTCGCCCTGGAGGAAACGCCCGGCGCCGGCCCGGTGCAGAGCGTGGAACTCTGGTGGCAGGTGGACGACGCCGATAAGCTCTATCGCGCTCTCCAGGCGCAGGGCGTCGAGATCCTCAGCCCGCCGCGCGACGAGCCGTTTGGCCGGGCGCTGGAGGTGAAGGACCCGGCGGGTCACACCGTCCACATGTACCAGCCGCCGCCCCGCGGCTGATCGCCAGGGTATGCGAAGGGGGCGCTCCCGCGCGGGGGCGCCCCCTTTCGTGTTTGTTACTCTGAGCGCAGCGAAGAGTCTCGTCTCGTGCAGGTGGCGCTGAGATGCTTCACTGCGTTCAGCAGGACGCGGCAGCGACGCTAGGTCTACTTACGCCGCCGCTTCCTCCGCGCGGCCGCCCAGGTGCGCGGCCAGGAACTTCTCGGCGGCGGTGTAGAACTTGATCCGGTTCTCGGGTTTGGCGAAGCCGTGGCCCTCGTCCGGGAAGAGCATGTATTCGTAGTTGACGCCGTTTTGCTGCATCGCCTCCACGATCTGCTCAGCTTCGGCCTGCGCCACGCGCGGGTCGTTGGCGCCCTGCGCGATCAGCATTGGGATCTTGATGCGGTCCGCCTTGAACAGCGGCGAGCGCGATTCCAGGAACGCCGGTTCGGTGTCGGGGTTGCCCACGCGCTTGTACATCGTGGCGCGCATTGTGGACCAGTAGGGCGGGATGCTCTTGAGCAGCGTCACCAGGTTGCTGGGGCCGACGATGTCCACCGCGCAGCAGAACAGGTCGGGCGTGAAGGTCGCGCCCACCAGGGCCGCGTAGCCGCCGTAGGAGCCGCCGTAGATGGCCACCCGCGCCGGGTCGGCGATGCCCTGGTCCACGGCCCACTGCACGGCGTCGACCAGGTCGTCATGCATCTTCCCGCCCCATTCGCGGTCGCCCGCGTTCAGGAAGTCTTTGCCGTAGCCGGTCGAGCCGCGGAAGTTGACCTGCAAACAGGCGTAGCCGCGGTTCGCCAGCCATTGCGCCTCGGGATCGTAGCCCCAGGCATTGCGCCCCCAGGGGCCGCCGTGGACATCGAGCACCATCGGCAGGTTCTTGCCATCCTGGCCGGGCGGCACGGTGAGATAGCCATGGATCGTCCGCCCGTCGCGCGACTGGAACTCGACGGGCGTCATGGTCGCCAGCGTGTATTTCGCCAACTCGGGCTGATTCTCGAACAGGAAGGCGCCTTTGCGCGTGGCGCGGTCAAAGGTATAATAGGCAACAGGACCATTATCCACGATGAAGGCGACCAGCCAGGTCTGATCGGCGTGGTCGCGGCTGACGATCTGGAAGTCGCCCGCGTGCAACTCGCGGATGGCGGCGATGTCATCTTCGATGGCCGGGTCGAGCACGGTCCACTCCAGCCGGGCGCGGGCGAAGCCCACCATCTGCACCTCGTAGGTGTCGGGGTGCAGCACCACCTGGCCCACGTCGTATTGCGGGTCCTCGGCCAGCAGTTGCGTGTCGCCGCCGGCGAGGTCCAGGCGCACCAGGCGGGCGGCGTTGGCGTCGCGGGAATCGCGCAGCAACATGCTTTGGCCGTCCTTCGAGAAGCTGAGTGGCTCGCTGCTCAGCGTATCGTCGGGGTTCCAGGCCACGAGCATGCGCCAGTCGCTCGTCTCGTCGTCGCGGACCATGAGTTCGGACCCGCCGTCAGGGGTGGCGGCCAGGGCGGCACGCACCTGCAGGTCGGTATCGGGCAGCCAGCCCATGAACGTGCCGGGGTTCTTCGCCAGCTGGGTTAGTTCGCCGGTCGGCAGATCGACCCGGTAGATGTCGTGGACCTGGGGATTGTCCTTGTTGAGGCCGATCAGCAGTTCGTTCGGGAGATGCTTCTCCTGGGCGATGACCTGGGTTTGCACACTCTCGAACGGGGTCAGATCGCGGATCTCGCCGCTGTCGAGGTTGACGGCGTAGAGCCGCCAGTTCTCGTTGCCGCCCACGTCCTGGACATAGAGCAGGTGGACGCCGTCCTCGGCCCAGAAGTAGGACCGGATGCCGCGGTCGGTATCTTTGGTGACGGGCTGGAAGTTGCTGCCGTCCACCGGACCGGCCCAGACGTTCAACACGTTGTCGACGGGCGCGAGATAGGCCATCCGCGTGCCGTCAGGCGAGAGGCGGGGCGCAGTCTTGACCGGGTTGCCGAACAACACGGCGCGGGGGATTAATTGCGGCTCGGTGGCCTTGCCGGTAGCCATGGGGCTGTCTCCTCTGGGCACTAAGTTTCGCTGACTTCGTATAGCTCGACTCCGGGCGGCAAGCTTGCGCCGTCGTGCCCGCCGGGTGCGGCGGATGCGGGGCGGCCATGGGCCTGGGCGTTGGCGGCGCTGTTGGCCCAGGCGTCGAAATCGGCGCGGGTCTGCCAGCGGGAGATCGAGAGATATTCGCGGGTGCCCTCGCTGGGGCGCAGCAGTTCAAAGCCGGCAAAGCCGGGGCTCTGCTGCACGCCGGGCAGCCGTTCGGCGAACCGGCGTTCCATCGCCGCCGC
>CBJNAR010000741.1:0-2959 GCA_966434075.1 uncultured bacterium | reverse complement strand
GATCGGGTCCCAACTGGCGATGCAGCCGCAGGTCTCAATCGACGAGACGTGAATCCGGGGGATGTAGATGTCCTGCTTGACGGTGACTTCGGCATCGGCAAACGCCTGCTCGGTCGCCGCCTGATCGCCCACCTCCCAGTGCCAGATGTGGTTGCTCTCCTTGTCGTCGCGGACCTTGGTCGCGCCCGGCTCCAGCGCCTGGAACGGGTCCACGACCACCGGCAGCGGCTCGTAGTCGACTTCGACCGCCGCGACGCCGTCGGCAGCCGCGTAGCGGCTGGTGGCGACCACGGCGGCCACCTCCTGCGCCTGGTACTTCACCGTGTCCACGGGCAACACCATCTGCCGGTCGCTCATGAGCGTGGGCATCCAGGCTAACCCGTACTTGTCCAGGTCCTTGCCGGTGATGACGGCGAGGACGCCGGGCACCTGGAGCGCTTGCTCGGTGTTGATATTCGTGATCCGCGCGTGGGCATACGGGCTGCGGACGATGTCCAGGTAGAGCATGTCCGGCAGTTTGATATCGTCGATATAGTTACCCATGCCGCGGATGAAGCGCGGGTCTTCTTTGCGTCTGAGGCTGTGGCCCAAACCGTGAACTGCCGTCATGGCGTCCTCCTCTGCCGGCTAACCGGCGACTTCGCTCATTTTGTCCGCCGCTTGTTGGACGGCCTTCACGATATTGACGTACCCGGTGCAGCGGCACAGGTTGCCCGACAGGCCCCAGCGAATCTCTTCCTCGGTGGGGTGCGGGTTGCGTTCCAGCAAAGCGACCGCGGAGATCATCATGCCCGGCGTGCAAAAGCCGCACTGCAGGCCATGCTTTTCCGTGAAGGCTTCCTGAATCGGGTGCAGCGCGCCGTTGCGGCTCAGCCCTTCGACGGTCAGCACTTCGCCGCCGTTGGCCTGCACCGCGTAGACGGTGCACGACTTGACGGCCCGGCCGTTCAGCATGACCGAGCAGGCGCCGCACGACGTGGTGTCGCAGCCGATGTGCGTCCCGGTGAGATTCAAGACGTCGCGCAGGAAATGGACGAGCAGCAGGCGCGACTCGATGTCGGCTTCCTTGACCTCACCGTTGACGGTGACGCGCACGTGATGAGTGCTCATGGATAATCTACGCTCCTTTTCCTGTCGCGCGTTGCGCGGCCTTGCGCAAGGCGCGGACCATCAGGGTCTTCACCAGGGCACGCTTATATTCTTCCGAGCCGCGCTGGTCGCCGACCGGTTCGGCGGCCTCGGCGGCCAGTTGCGCCGCCACGTGGATATTGGCGTCGTCCAGCGGCTTGCCCAGCAGCGCCTGTTCGGCCTGGGTCGCCTTGATCGGCGTCTCCCCGACGTTGGTCAGGCCAATGCCCACCGACTCGCAGTTCCCCTGCTCATCCAGGGCGATCTGCACGGCGACGGCGACCGTGGCGAAGTCGCCGACTTTGCGCTCGACTTTCACATAGGCGCCGCCACTGCGCGGTCGGGGCGCCGGGATGCGGATCTCGGTCAGGACTTCATCATGGGCGAGGCTGGTCTGGAACAGGCCCTCGAACAAGCTCTCGATGGGAATGACGCGCTCGCCGTTGGGGCCGGTCGCCACCACCTGCGCGCCATACGCCAGCATCGTCGCCGGGTGGTCGTTGGCCGGGTCGGCGTGGGCCAGGTTGCCGCCCACGGTTGCCATATTGCGCACCAGCGGGTCGGCGATCATCTTGACCGTGTCGGCGAGCAGGGGGTACTTCTCGCGAATCAGGTCGGAATGGTCGAGGGCGCTCTCGCGCGTCAGCGCGCCGATTGCCAGCCGCCCGTCCTCCTCGCGGATGTAGTCCAACCCCTCGATGCGGTTGATGTCCACCAGCAGCGCGGGCGCGGCTAACCGGAACTTCATCAGCGGGATGAGGCTGTGACCGCCGGCGAGAATCTTGGCGTCCGGGTTTTGCCCCAGGAGCGCCACCGCTTCCGCGAGGGTGGTGGGCACACTGTAGTCGAAAGTCGATGGAATCATACATGATCTCCTTCATTGCACGTCCGTGTGCTTACTTGCCGGTGAATAGAGATCGGCTATCAGGGGTCAGGTGACGCGGGCGATTGTGCGCCCGGCAGGGCGCGGCGTGGCATCGGGTGGAGCGCGAGTCGCCAGGGCGGCGGATGCTGAGCGCGGCATGATAACGCAGCTTTCTACGCGGGTCGGTTCCGCGTAACTCCTGATCCGTTGAGTTCGTGTCCGTGCCCGTAGTAACTATTCAACCTGCGCGGGCAGGCAGGAAGATGTAACCAGGGTCGCCTGGTGCGCCGGCAGGGAGCGGGCCGGAACGGCTATCGGAGGAACGAAGCTGCTGCGGGAAGCCGTCACGGGCCGGAGGGTGATGCGCAGTGTGCGTGGTCGTCCTCGGGCAGGCGTCCACCTCGGTGAGGCGCGCGGTACGCTGAGCAAGGGGCGGAACGTGCGGGCAAGAAGCGGTTCCGGCTGGACGACCACATCGAACAGCGGAAGCAATAGCGCGGCCTGCACCGGGCGCGCCCGCGCACCCAGGGCCGCAATCGCGACGGCGAACCGATCTAGACATGGCGTCATCGTCTACATCAATGCCGGTGTCGTGCCTCGTGAGAGGCTGAATGGTAGCAAAACCACTATAGCATATCCGGCCTGGGGCTGCAAGCACTATAACGATCTCAGCAGGTAGCCCTTAGCCGCTTCTTATGGTGAATCGGGGTCATGCAGCGGGCGCTTGTGGTATGGCCCACCGGGTAGTATCGCGACCCGGTAGCGCACCCACGGGCCGGGCGGGTCGCGCCCGCTGGCATACCCGGCATCTGCTTGCGTATGCCGGTGTTGGGCAGCCCCAACTACAGGCATACATCATGCAGCCTTGGCGTATCATCCATCCTTGCTGAGTAATCGGTCGCAGCGAGTTTGTCACTCTGAGCGCAGCGAAGAGTCTCGTCTTTTGGGCGACGAGACGAGATTCTT
>CBJNAR010000740.1:0-2972 GCA_966434075.1 uncultured bacterium | reverse complement strand
TGCGGTCGGATGAGACCACCTGTGTGGGCGTGAAATGCCGGGCCGCGAAGGTCGATTTGCCGCTGCCGGATGCCCCCGCCAGCACGATCAGCGCCTGGCGCGGCAGGTTGATTTCGATTTCGGGTTGTGTGCTCTCCGCCATAGGTCCGCCTCAAACTCCAACCGTCGCCCCGGCTGCCGCCGGGTGTTTGCTATTATAGCATAGAATCTGCCAGCACTGCTGCTCAGGCCGCTCGGCCCCGGAATCGCGCCGTTTCTTACATATCCCCATTCTTATAAATCGAACTTGTGTGCTACTATTTTCACTTGACTCTTGCTCCTTGTTATGGTATCATTAGGCGTTAAGAACATATGTTCTTAGACCCGTGTTTTGGCGCCGGCGTCTACGTACCCCGTCCCTAGTTAGCAGCATAGTACGATAAAGAACCTGACAAGAGTTGTTTCCAGAAAGGAGCAGGTAATGGCGGTCAGCAATGCCGCGGCTCGGTCCTGGGACCAGGAAGAGCCGCCTGTTCAAACGCGGCAGCGGTCATGGGCCTCGAATGTGCCCTACGATATCCTCGACGCGGTGCCGGAAGCGCCCGCCCCGGCGCGCGCCCGCCGCGGCGAGCCCGAGCGCACCGCGCACCTGCACGCGGTGGCCGGTGGGCGCAGCGAACGCACCACCTATCGCCCGGTCGCCCCTGCCTCTAAAGAGGCACCCGCGCCCACCACGCACCTGGAGCGCGAGTACGAGCGGTCGTATCAACCCCATACCCACGGCAATAGCCTCAGCAACGCCTCGACCCTGCGCATGGCGCTGTACGGCGTCGGCGCAGCGGCGGTGGCCGTCGTGCTCTACCTCGTGGTCAGCACGCTGATCACCTGGACGCAGATCAAGCTCGACGATATGCAGTACGGCAACCCCCGCACCACCCACCTCGACGCCGTGGTCGGCAACGGCGACTCGATGGACCAGCCCACGCATTTCATCGCCATTAACTTGAACCGCCAGGTCTCGATCCTCGAACTCCCCGGCGGCGACATCAGCAAGGCTGTGGCGATCAGCGGGCCCTACCTCTTCGGCGACGGGCAAGACCTGACGCCGGTCAAGATGCGCATGGAAGATATCAACGGCGACGGCGCGCCGGACCTCCTGGTCACGGTGAAGAGCGAAGAACTGGCCTATATCAACGATAAGGGCAGTTTCCGCCCCATCACCGCCGACGAAAAGGCCCGTGTCGAGCAGTCGGGCGTCTCGGCGGCGCCCGCGACCAAGTAGTAATCAGCAGTACTCGTGAGGGCGGCCCCCGGCCGCCCTTCCGCACATTCGGTCCTGGGGAACCAAGACAGATGCAATCACTCCGCCTGCAACGCGAACATATGGCCCTGCTGCTCGGCGTGCTGGTGGCCGGGCTGCTGCTCGGCGCCTGGAACGCCGGGCTGTTCGGCATGGGGCGTGCGGCGGCGCGGACAGGGTTGCATTTGAGCCGCTACCAGGCGGGCGGCTTCCAGGGCCCGCTGGCTTTCCTGGGCGGCGCCCCGCCGCTGCCGCCCCCGCCTGCCGACACAGGGGCCGCGGCCTCGCTCGATGCCGGCCTCGTCGTGGGCGACCCCACCCTCTCGGCGGCGGCCATCGACGCGATCCTGGCCGAATACGGCTCGCCGGCGCAGGGGCAGGGCGCGGTCTTTTATCAGATGGGGCGCAAATACGGCATCGACCCGGCTTTCGCGCTGGCCTTCTATGTCGAAGAAAGCCACTGCGGCACCCGCGGCGTGGCTCGCTTCACCCGCGGCATCGGCAATATCCGCTGGACGCCGGGCTTCGACAATTACGAGGGCTATCGCGCGTACCCGGACTATGCGGCGGGCATCGAGGATTGGTTCAAGCTGATCCGCGAACTCTACGTCGACGGGTGGGGTTTGCAGACGGTCGGCCAGATCGTGCCGCGCTACGCGCCGCCGGGCGACAACAACGACCCGGCGACCTACATCGCCACGGTCCAGGATCTGGTGGCCGGGTGGCGCGAACGGTCGGGCACATAAACACGGCCAGGTTGTCGGTTAGTAGTTGCTGAGGGTAGCGTTATGTTACATGCGGATCGACTTCCGGAAGGCATTGGGGCTGGATTGGCGCGGGTGGTGGGGCGCGGGCTGGGGCCGGTGCTGGCCGTGGTGCTCGGGGCGGCCCTGCTGGTGGGCGCGGCGCAGGTGGGCCGCACGGCCTATAGTAAGCCGCACCTGAGCGGCTATGTGCCGGGCCGCGACGGCAGCGCCCCCATGGCGGTGCGCGCGAGCGCGCGGGTGGCGGGCGCCGCGCCGGCCGCGGCGGCAGAGCCGGCCTCGACCACGCCGGCCAAGACGAGCGCCGGGTTGCAGGTGGTGGCTAACGGCAACTATGCCGCCGTCCCTGCCGGCGTCGACGCCGCCACGCCCTATGGCCCGCCGGTGGCGCGCACCGATTGGGTGATCAGCAAGGACTACGCGGCCCACGGTGGGCACAGCAACACCGGCGCGGTGGACTTCGCCTTTGCCCACGACTACCAGGCTCTCGGCGCGGCCATCGTCGCCACGCACGCCGGGCGCGTGAAGCTGCTGCAGGACGACCCGACCTACGGCAACCTGGTCTACGTCATGGGGCCGCATTACACCACGACCTACGGCCACATGCAGAAATTCTACGTCAAGGACGGCGACGAGGTGGTACGCGGCACGGTGCTGGGCGAGATGGGGTCCACCGGTAACTCGACCGGTCCGCACGTCGATTACCAGGTCTGGCGCGACGGCGACAACCAGAACCCGATGGCCTACGGCATCGCCGGCAACCAGGGCGCCGGGCCGATGCATTAGCCGGGCGCGTGATCCTGGCCGGTGACGGCGGCAGGCGCGTTGTAGGGTAGGGCGGCATCTCGTGCCGTCCCCTTCCTCAACGCGCCTGCCGCTTTGCTGTCAGGGTTGCCAGGGCCGCCTCCGCTTCGACCAGCGCGTCGAGG
>CBJNAR010000739.1:0-2980 GCA_966434075.1 uncultured bacterium | reverse complement strand
TAAGACAGTCGATGAGGATCTGGCGCACCGGCGCAGCGCCCATGCGGCCTTTCAGATGGAGGTTACCTGCTTGCAGGCCGCCCTGCGTGCTGCCGGCGCCCGGCGGGCGCCCTCGCTACTGTAGCTGACCGGTCCATCCAGCAACGCATCACCAGGGGGAGATCACCATGTCAAGACGACGATCATGGTTCCGGTTTATCACTTTATTTGTCAGCCTGCTTATCAGCATGCCCCTGACCGCACCCGGCTTTCCGACGCAGGCAGCCACGTTGCCCGTCGTCGACGACTTTGAATCCGGGCTGCCGTCCGGGCACGACGCCAACAACATCGCGATCGGGTTCAATACCTTCCAGGATCCGAACCCGGCCACCAGCGTCGCGATCCTGACCAGCACCGCGCCGCCGGCGCCGGTGCCGGGTGCCGGTAACCCCAACACCGTATTGCAAATGAATCTCAATGTCGTCTCGTATGCCGGAGTCACCCATAGCTTTGAGAACGCCACGCTCGATCAGTGGATCTCGCAGGACTGGAGCGCCTACGCGGGCATCTCGTTCTGGCTCTACGGCAACAACAGCGGCACCACCTTGTTTGTGGATGTGCTCGACAACCGCAACCCCGGCGCAACGACGGACGATGCCGAGCGCTGGTCCATTGACCTGCCCGACAACTTCAGTGGCTGGCAACAGATCCAGATCCCATTCGCCAGCATGCACCGCAAGGAGATCGGCAATGGCGCGCCCAACGACGGCTTCGGGCTGACCGAGGTGCATGGCTGGGCGCTGGGCGCCGTCACCACGCCGAGCCCGCAGACCTACTACGTCGATGACGTGGCGCTCTACGGCACCGCGCCGCCGCGCCCGCTCACGGTCGGCTTTAGCGCGATCTCCTACCCTGTGACCGAGGGCGGCACGGCGACAGTCACCGCCAAGCTCAGCAAGCCCGCCGCTGACCCGGTGACGGTGCAGTACCGGACCACCATCGGTACCGCCATCGCCAATCGCGACTACACGCCGGTCGCCGGCACCCTGACCTTCCCGCCGAACGTCACGCAGCAATCGTTCACCGTCACCACCTTCGACAACGCCAAGTACCAGGGTGAGCGCGGCGTCGAGGTCGAACTGTCCAACCCGACCGGCGGGGCGGCGCTGGGTCTGCCCCCGGTGGCGCGCGTCACCATCCGCGACAACGAGACCTACGACCCGACCCTGCTTGACGACTTCGAGACCTACCCCTATCTCTGGTCGGTCGCCAACAATGCGGCCCTGAGCAATCCGGAGATTCCAGCCGGCGCCCCGCTGGCGCTGCCTGGCCAGGGCGCCTATGAACACATCTTGCAGGCCGCGCAGCAACAGGGCCAGGGCGCCTATACATTCGGCCACACCTTCCCGATCGGCCAGGATTGGAGCGATTCCGGCGGGCTGAACTTCTGGTACTACGGCCGGAACAGCGGCAAGAACATCGGCGTGACGCTCGCCAATGACCAGGCCGGTGTCGGAGACCCGTCGCAGTGGTCGCTGGTCTGGCACGACGAGTTCAGCGGCCAGGCAGGCGCCGCGGCAGACACCAGCGTCTGGGGGCACGAGGTCGGCGACGGCACGGCCAACGGCAATCCGGGCTGGGGCAACGACGAACTGGAATACTACACTGCCGGCACCGGCAACGCGGCCACCGACGGCCGTGGCAACCTGGCGATCACAACCAAAGCCGCCGATGGGTCGCTGCAATGCTACTACGGCCCGTGCCGGTACACCTCGGCGCGGTTGCTGACCAAGAACCAGTTTGAGATAGCCTACGGCCGGGTCGAGGCGCGCATCAAAGTGCCGCGCGGCGCGGGGCTGTGGCCGGCCTTCTGGATGCTCGGCACCAATATCGATCAGGTCAACTGGCCGCAGAGCGGCGAGATCGATATCATGGAGAACGTCGGCCGCCTGCCGAATCAGGTATTCGGCACCCTACACGGCCCCGGCTACTCGGGCGGGCAGAGCTACGGCCGCACGGTGGACCTCGGTACGCCCGTCGCGGATGCCTTCCACACGTTCGCGGTCGAGTGGCAGCCGAACAAAATCGTCTGGTATCTGGACGGTGCACCGTATTTCACCGCGACCCCGAACGACTCGTTCCTCCAGGGCAAGCAGTGGGTCTTCAATCACCCGTTCTTTATGCTGCTGAACGTCGCCGTCGGCGGCAACTTCGGCGGCGCGGTCGGCGGGGACACGACCTTCCCGCAGACGACGCTGGTGGACTATGTGCGCCTCTACCAGGCGCCCCCGGTCCCGGCCACGTTCACTACCGCGTTCCGCGATTCCTTCGTGGGCTGGCAGAAGGTGACGATCCCGTTCACCGCCTTCCACGGAGACAACGGCGCGGCGCCCGACCTGACGCAGATCAAGAGCCTCACCTTCAGCGTGCCGGGCGGCACGCGCACCCCGGTGCTGCTCGATCAAGTGCGGCTGACCTGCCCGAGCGCTGTGACCGTGACCAGCACCGCCGACAGCGGCGCGGGTTCGCTGCGCAAGGCGCTCGGTAGCGTCTGCGCCGGCGGCACAATTGGCTTCGCGCCCGCCCTGGCCGGGGCGACGATCACCAACCTGAGCCCGCTGACGATCGGCAAGAACGTGACTATCGACGGCGCGGCGGCGCCGGGGCTGGCGATCAGCGGCGGCGGCACCACGCGCGGCTTCGAGGTCGGCGCCACGGCCACCGCGACGATCCGCAACCTGACGATCCGCAATGGCTACGGCTTCGAGCTTGCCGGCGGCATCCTGAACAACGGGCACCTCACTCTTGATCATGTGGTCGTTGCCGACAACCGGGTGACCAGCAGCGGCAACGACTACTGGAAAGGCGGCGGCGGCATTTACAATGGCGATAGCAGCACGCTCCACCTGATCGACAGCACCGTGCGCGGCAACACCACCGACGTGGTCGACGGGGGTGGGATCTACGGGTTTTTCAACTCGCAAGTCACGGTTGAGCGCAG
>CBJNAR010000738.1:0-2981 GCA_966434075.1 uncultured bacterium | reverse complement strand
CGTGTGATGCCACAGCCAGTAGGGTCCGCTGACTTGCTGGTCGATGAACCGGACCGTGTCGCCCGGATGCAGGTAGACCGGCGGCTTGCGGAAATGGCCCACGCCGCTCGGCGTCCCGGTGGCGATGAGGTCGCCCGGCTCCAGTGTCATGCCGCGCGACAGCCACTCGATCAGCGCCGCGACCGTGAAGATCATGTCCGAGGTGTCGGAGTCCTGCCGGGTCTCGCCGTTCACCCGGCAGGTCAGGCGCAACTGCTGCGGGTCGGCGATCTGATCGCGCGTCACGATCCACGGCCCCATCGGGCATGCGGTGTCGAGGCTCTTGCCCAGGAAGAACTGGCCGCCGTGGGCGTACTGGATGTCGCGGGCCGACACGTCGTTGATTACCGTGTAACCGAAGACGTGGTCCAGCGCCTGCTCCCGCTTGATGCCGCGCCCGCCCTCGCCGATCACTACGCCTAGCTCGACCTCCCAGTCCATCTTGTCGGACACCGTCGGGTCCAGCAAGATGGGATCGTATGGCCCCGTCACCGCTGTGGGCGCCTTGGTGAACACGGAGGGCCGCGCCGGGGGCGCCTGGTTCTGCTCCGCCGCGTGCGCCGCGTAGTTCTGGCCGATACAGAACACGTTCTTGCGCGGGCGCGGGATCGGCGCCGCCGGCTTCAGCGCATCCAGCCGCGGCGCTCCGGCCAGCGCGTGCTCCGGCAGCAGGTCGAGCGCCTGCCGCAGCCGTTGCAGCCCCGTCTCGCCCATGGCGATCAGCCCGATCATCGTCGTGGGCAGCGGCTCGCTGGGCGGGCTGAGCCAGCGCTGCACATCGATCACCTGGTCGCCATGCAGCACGCCCAGGCGCAATTCGTCCACTTCATGATATGTCACCAAACGCATCGGAAATCTCCTGCTTGAGGTAGTGAGCGCCAAGCGGCGCCCCCGCGATCCAGCAGCACAAAGCGCGCCAGCACCGCACCACTCGCCATTATAGCCGAAATACCCCGCCGCCGCTCACGGAGGCGGTAGCCCGGAGGCTCAAGCCTCCGGCTACCCCTACCAAGCCCGCCTGCGCGGCCTCTCGCTAGATTCGCCCAGCCCGCGCAGGCGGGCTTTGTTGACGTAGCCCGCCCGTTCACGGGCCGGGCGATCTCGCTAGCGCGCGGACGTTCTCCGCCCGAATGTGCCAGCCCGCGCAGGCGGGCTTCGTTGACGTAGCCCGCCTGTTCACGGGCCGGGCGTTGCCGCCATGACGACGATCCGCGCCATACAAAACACAACCAATACAAAAAACCTTCGCGTCCTTCGCGCCTTCGCGGTGCAACTAAGCCCGCTCCCATTGACAAGCCTGCCGAACTGTGCTAGAATGGCGTAGATGATACTGGATATCAGTTAGCGCACGAACAGAGGATCGTATAGCCATGCCTGACCTGGAAATGCTGCTCCAACGGTTAGAAGCCCAGGGCTACAAACGCACCGCGCCACGCCGCCGGCTGCTGGCCGAGATCGCTCAGCGGCCCGGCCCGTTCACCGCCGCCGAGATCTACGCCGCCCTGCAAAGCCAGGATGCGGGCATCGGGCGGGCCACCGTCTTCCGCACGCTCGACCTGCTGGCCGACCTTGGCCTGCTCCAGCGCATGCACGACGAGCAGATCGGCGGGGCCGGGGCGGCCTACCTGGCCTGCGAGCCGGTCCATCACCACCATCTCATCTGTTCGTCGTGCCACGCCGTCTGGGACTTTGTCGAGGGCGATTTGGAAGCGTCTATCGCCGCAGTGGCCCGGCGCAACGCCTTCCAGATGCTGGATCATCGGCTCGAACTCTATGGGGTCTGCGCCGCCTGCCGGGAACAGGCGCCCGCCGGCCGGGACATGTCGGCCTGACCGGGCTAGGCCGGCCATTGGTTACAAGGAACCAGGAAGCAATGTTGTATCACAAACGAGGCCGCCGTGGCGGCCTGATCGTCGCCCTGGCCGTGCTCACGGCGCTGTTGAGCGCGTGCGGCGACTCGCCAACCCCCGTGGCGCCACCCGGCACGCCGCCCGCTGGCGGTCGCGTGCTCCACGTCACCGTCACCACCACGCAAATCCGCTCGATGGCCGATGCCGTCGCGGGCAACGCGGCCAAGGTGACGCCCATCTTGCAGGCCAGCGACGATCCCCACGCCTACGAACCCAAGCCCAGCGATGTCCAGTTGATCGCCAACGCCGACCTGGTGCTGCGCCACGGCATGGGCCTCGACCACTGGTTGGATAAGGTGGTGCAGAACGCCGGGGGCAATCACCCGGTCGTCACCGTGACCACGGGCGTCAAGCTAGAATCCGGCGACGGCGAGGAGTCCGGCCCCGATCCGCATGTCTGGTTCGACGTGACCAACGCCATGACCATGACTCGCGACATCCGCGACGCCATGATCGCCGCCGATCCGGCCAACAAAGACGCCTACCAGGCCAACGCCGATGCCTACCTCGCTACGCTGAAGCAACTCGACAGCGATATCATGAGCCAGATCGCGACCATCCCGCCCGACCAGCGCAAGCTGGTCACAAACCACGACGCCTTCGGCTACTACATCCGCCGCTATGGGCTGACCTTCGTCGGCTCGGTCGTGCCCAGCATGGACAGCAGCGCCGAACCGTCGGCCAAGCAACTGGCTGAGCTGATAGACAAGATCAAGGCCGAGCACGTGCGCGCCATCTTCCTGGAAAGCTCGATCAACCCCAAGCTCGAAAAGCAGATCGCCGCCGAGGCCGGTGTGAACGTGGTGGACACGCTCTACGGCGACACGTTGGGGCCGCCCAACAGCCCGGCGTATACCTACGAAGGCATGATGCGTTACAACACGCAGACCATAGTGAGGGCACTCAAATGATAGGACAAACCGCGCACCCCCCGGCAGCCGCCCGGCCCACCGCCCAGCAGGCCCCCGCCGCCGTGCTGCGCGACGTGACAGTCGGCTACGATGCCGCGCCGGTGCTGGAGAAAGTCAACCT
>CBJNAR010000737.1:0-2983 GCA_966434075.1 uncultured bacterium | reverse complement strand
CGGCGAGCATATCGCCCGCCCCGGCGTGCTCACGTAGCGCGGTGACGCTCTCGACCTGCTCCGCCCCCAGGCGTTCGGCCAGGAAGCGTGGCGAACCGACCAGGATATGCTCGCCCTCGACATGCCCTTCGACGCCGCGCCCCGGCACTTCCTGGAAATTGACCGGCAAGGGCAGCGACCCGCCGTCGGCCTGGGCCGCCTGCACCATCGTCCGGCCCAGCAGGTGGGAAGACAGTTGCTCGACGCTGGCTGCCTTGCGCAGCAGGCCGCCGGTGCTGTGCCCGTTGAACAGTGTCACCCGGTCGAGCACGGGCGTGCCGAGGGTCAGGGTGCCCGTCTTGTCGAACACGACCGCTTTGGCGCGGCCCACCTGTTCGATGGCGGCGCCGCCCTTGACGATGATGCCACGGTCGGCGGCCCGGTTGATCCCGCTGATGATGGCGATGGGTGTGGCGAGGATCAGGGGGCACGGCGTCGCCACCACCAGCACGGCCAGGATCGTGCGCGGGTCGCCGGTAATGAACCAGCCCAGGCCGCACATGAGCAGCGTGAGCGGGGTAAACCAGACAGCATATTGGTCGGCCAGCCGGCCGATGGGCGGTTTCTCGTCCTGTGCCTGACGCACCAGCGCGACGATCCGGGCATACTGGCTCTGGCTGCTCAGCGCCGTCGCCTGCATCTCGAACGGGCCTCCCGCGTTCACACTCCCGCTCAACAGCCGGTCGTCGCGCTGTTTGCCGGCAGCCAGCGGCTCCCCGGTGACGGCGGACTCGTCCACGTCGGCGCTCACCGACAGCAGCGTGCCGTCCACGGGGATTAATTCGCCGGGCCGCACCACCAGGTGATCGCCGATCGCCACCTGGGCCACGTCGATCTCCTCCAGCCGATCCCCCTGTTTGCGGCGGGCGGTGCGCGGGGCGCGCGCCAGCAAATGCTCCAGCGACGACGAGGCCCGGCGCAAGCCGTAGCGCTCCAGCGCTTCGCCGCCCGACTGCATGAGGACCACGATGACCCCGGCGAAGTATTCGCCCATGACCACGGCGGTGAGAATCGCCAGCATCGCCACCACATCGCTGGCGAACCGGCCCCGCAGCATCCCCTTCAGCGTGGACCAGACCAGCGGCGCCCCGCCGACGACCAGGGTGATGAGCCAGACCCAGTCGGCGATGTCCAGATCCTGCCAGCCGAAGGCAAAGGACCCGCCGGTGATCAGCTCGGTAATGTGTTGCGGATGTACCCAGAAGGTCAGCACGGTGCCGGCGATGAGGCCGAGCAGCGCAAACGGAGGTATGGGATTCTCTTTAACAAAAGACCATAATCGCTGTTGCATGATTTGCCGGGTTGCGGGGGAGTGGGGGGAGAGACGAGCTTCGAGCGATGCGGCGCTGCCATCCACAGGCCGCACCGCTCGAAGAAGCGGATCCTTGCTCTCACTGTCCGGGTAGGCAGGCCAGAAAAGCCGGTATCCGTCGTTCGCACTTTCACTATACCCGCAACCAACCTCACTTTCTGTGAAGAATCGACCACGGCGGGTGGTGCCTTGCTCACCGGCGCCCGCCAGGGCAGGGCACCGCGCGGGGCGATCGCCCCGATCGCCGTCGCCGCTAAGCCGTCCGTCCCCGGAACGGCTGCTGAAAACGACAATGCGCCGGCTCCGGAGGCGAACGTGGAACTGGACGGGCCACGGGGTAGACGCACCTGCCTTAAGTATAAGCGGCGAGCCGGGCGCCTGCGGTAAAGAAAGCACCACAGCCGATGAAGTCTCCACGACGGCGCACAAGGGGCGCCGGCCCCCGCCTGCTAACCGCGGGTGGTGAACTCTTCACCGGCATCCCGGCGTCTGGGCGCTATTATAAGGATGAAGGATGACGGTAAGGTGCCGTTCCTAGGAGGAGATTCCCGTCATGACCGACATGCTGCTCGACACCTGGAAATTAGTGGAAGCAGGGTTCCCCCGCAGCGGGACGCCGGCGGACCAGCTCGGCTTTTTGCTGCGCTACGCCGTGCGTGCCCCTTCCGGGCACAACACTCAGCCCTGGCTGTTCCACCTCACGGGCGACGCCGTGGAACTGCATGGCGACCGGCGCCGGGCCATGCCCGCCGTGGATCCGGGCGACCGGGAACTGATCATGAGCTGCGGCGCAGCCCTGTTGCACCTGCGTATCGCGCTGCACCACTTCGGCTACACGGGCGACGTGACCCTGTTCCCCGACGCGACCCGGCCCGACTACCTGGCGCGCGTGGGGCTGGGCCGGCCCGGCCCGGAACCGCCGGAAGACGAGTACCTGTTCCGCACGATCCCCCATCGCCGCACCCATCGCCTCAAGTTCGATGAACACCCGGTGCCCGTCCCGTTGCAAACCGCGCTCCAGGCCGCCGCGGCGGCGGAAGGCGCCGGGCTACACCTGATTCACGACCGGGATCAGCAAGCCGCCGTGGCCGATCTGGTCGCGGCGGGCGACGCGCTGCTGGCCGATGACGCGCAATTCCGCGAGGAACTGGCCGCCTGGGTGCGCTCGAACCACGACCTCACCGGCGACGGCCTGCCCGGTTACGCCTTCGGCGCCGGCGACGTGGCCTCGCACTTCCTGCCCTTCCTGATCCGCAAATTCGACCTGCTACAGGGGCAAGCCGCGAAAGATCAGACGCTCGCCGCCGAGGCGCCCTTGCTGGCCGTGCTCGACACCCCCGCCGATACCCCGGCGGCCTGGCTGGCCGCGGGCCAGGCGCTGGCGCGGGTGCTGTTGCGGGCGGGCTCACAAGGGGTCTGGGCGTCGTTCCTGAACGGCCCCATCGTCATGCCGGGGTTGCGCACGCAGTTGCGCGATCTGCTGGGCGGCGCAGGCTACCCCCAACTGCTGCTGCGCCTGGGCTATGGCGCGGAAGGACCGCCTACCCCGCGCCGGGCCGGCGGCGAGGTGCTGATATAGCGGCATAACCGCGCTCGTACTGATGTAACAGCAAAGGAGGCACATCCTATGAA
>CBJNAR010000736.1:0-2987 GCA_966434075.1 uncultured bacterium | reverse complement strand
AGAGAGGCAGGCAGCATGGCCGACGATTACAGCCGCGGGAATCCGTACGGCGATAGCGACGACGACGAACTCGAAAACCTGCCCCGCCGCCCGGCGGGGTCCGACCCCGGCACAGCACGCGCGCCGGGCGCTAGCCAACCGCAGGCATGGGGCTGGGCGAGTGACAATCCGCCCCCGGCGCGCGGCACGCCGCCAACACCGCCGCGCCCCGCAGCCTATATGCCGGACGAGCGGCCCGCAACCCGACCCACCGTGACGGCGGCGCCGCCCCCTGCCCCCGCGCCCACCGCGCCGCGCCGGAGCACCGGCGCCGCCTGTATCTGGCTGTTGGCCCTGGCCGCGGTGATTGTGCTGGCCTGCGGCCTGCTCGGCTTTGGCGCCATCCAGAGCGGCGTCACCGGCCTGGCCGGGTGGGTGCCGCGCCTGCCCAACCTGCCGCTGGTCACGCCGACCGTGGTGATCCAGGCCCAGGGCCCATCGGTGGTCCAGTCCATCCGCTCGCTCAGCCGCATCGAGACCTCGCAGTACACCGTTGAGCGCGTGCTGACCGGCGAGTCGACCGGGGCGCTGCCGCCCTTCACCAGCGACAAGATCCTGTTCATCGCGCGGGGCGAGGTCATCGCGGGCGTGGACTTGCAGAAGCTGACCGAAGACGACGTGCAGGTGGTCAGCGGCACCGTCACCATCCGCCTGCCCGCGCCGGAGATCCTCAGCAGCCGCCTGGACAACGAGAAGTCGCGGGTCTACGATCGGCAGACGGGCATCTTCACCAAGGCCGATCCGAACCTGGAGTCGCAGGTGCGCCAGCGCGCGGAGGAAGAAATCAAGAGCGCCGCCCTGGAGGACGGCATCCTCGACAAGGCCCGCGAGAACGCCGAGACGACGCTGCGCACGCTGCTGCACAGTCTCAAGTATGACAACGTGGTGTTCGTGGCGCCCGGCGGCGGCGTGCTGGGCCCGGCCACGACTCCCACACCCGGTGAGTTGATGCCCTCGGATTTGACCCCTAGCCCGTAGACAGCGGTTCGTGTCGCGGAGGAGAGCCATGCCGTTACCCATTCCCGGTCAGAAGAAGAAGAAGCAGACGACGCTGGAGATCCATACCTTGCGCCCGCGGCTGCCCGGCCCCTGGCAATACCTGGGCCTGCTGCCCATGCTGACGGTGGCGCGCAACCTGGCCCGCCAGACGCCCCCCGCCGCCTATCCCCTGGTCGCCTTCGTCGTCTGGCGCACCATCCAGGACGAGCAGCGCAAGCGCCGGCAGGCCATCTTCGACGCCCAGCGGGAAGCGATCCGCCGCGCCCAGCAGATCTACGTGGTCAAGCCGCAGCGCAAACGGTTCATCCTCTTTTAGCCGGAGCGGCGCCCTGGTGGCATATATGTTGCCGTGACCGTAGGGAAACGGCGATCCATCCTGATGCCGCCATTCCGTGCCCGCCGGCGAGCGGGACTAAAGGAGCTATGACATGACCACAACCCAACACCGCGCGGCGCGCGGCGACGGCAAGCAAACCCAGGCCGGCAAGAGTGAGGCTCAGCCGATCCTGAACCAGCGCGGCCCCGAAATCCAGAAGTACGGCACCGTCCGCTTCATGCCCATCGCGCTGGACGAGCAGGCGCGCCAGAAAAGCGTCGATCTGCTGAACCAGCTCCTGGCCGACACGATCACGCTCTACAGCATGTACAAGAAGCATCACTGGCAGGTCATGGGGCCGACCTTCTACGAGTTGCACCTGCTGTTTGACAAGCACGCCGCCGAGCAACTGGCGCTGGTGGACACGATCGCCGAGCGCATCCAGGCCCTGGGCGGCGTCGCCACCGGCATGCCCGCCGACGTGGCGGAGCAGACCCGCCTCGACCGCCCGCCGAAAGGCTCCGAGGGCGTGCCGGTCATGATCTCGCGCCTGCTGGACGCGCATGAGCTGATCTGCACCGAAGTCCGCGAGGACATCGACCTGACGGACGAAAGCAAAGACTGGGGCACCAACGATCTGCTCATGTCCGACGTGCTGCGGCTCCACGAAATCCAGGTCTGGTTCCTGGCCCAGCACCTTGTGGATGTGCCCCTCGTCCAGGCAGGCGACGGGCGCTAAACCCGACGCCCACCCGCCAACAGCAAAGCCTGCTCCGCACGGAGCAGGCTTTTTCGTGATCCAGCTTTGTAGGGGCCGGTTTCAAACCGGCCCGCGGCTAACGCATCACGGCGGCCAGGAACCGCTCGACGGCATAGGTGCTGATCTGCCCGCACGGGCCGCGCAGCGTGAAATCGCAGCCGTGGTTGGCCCAGGGGAAGCGCAAGAACAGGTGCGGGCGGCCAGCCGCTCCCAGCTTATCGGCCAAGCGCTCGCTTTGCACCACGGACACCAGGTCGTCGCGCGCGCCGTGGATCAACAGGGTGGGAGGCGTTTGCGGCCCGACGAAGTTGATCGGCGAGGCGGCCTCATAGGCGGCGGGCACCGTGGTGGGGCTGCCACCCAGGTAGGCGGTCAACACCGCGGTGGAGTCGAGCACCGCCGGGTTGCTGGGGTGGTTGTAGCCGTAGACCAGATCGGTCGGCCCGTAGAGCGAGACGACGCCGCGGATGGCCGGGTCGGCGGGTGTGTAGGCGGCCAGCAGCGCCAGTTGCCCCCCGGCAGACCGGCCCAGCAGGGCCAGACGGGTCGGGTCGAGGCCCAGTTCGGCGGCATGGGCTTTGAGATAGGCCACGGCCGCATGTACGTCGTTCACTGCGGCGGGGAAGCGCCATTGCGGGGACAGCCGGTAGTCGATGGCCGCGACCACATAGCCCCGCGCGGCCAGGTAGCGGTTCAGCTCCGGCTGATCCGTCGCGGAGCCGTTCTTCCACGACCCACCGTGGATGGTGATCACGCCCGGCGCCCGCGCCAGTTCGGGCGCTTTCGGCAAGTAGAGGTCCATCGCCTGCGGCTGCCCGTCGGGGCTGGCATAGGTGACGCGCTCCTGGCGCACCGGCGGGGACGGGATGCCGC
>CBJNAR010000735.1:0-2987 GCA_966434075.1 uncultured bacterium | reverse complement strand
TGCCCTACTTCCGCCCCGGCGCGCCCGTCACGCGCGGCCAGTTCGCCAAGATCGTCGCCCTGGCGGCAGGCTACGCGGACTCACCTACCGGGCAAATCTTCGCCGATGTGCCGCCCGGCCAGCCCTTCTACCGCTGGATCGAGCAGGTGGCGCGCCGCGGAATCATCAGCGGCTACACCTGCGGCGGGCCGGGTGAGCCATGCGTCCCGCCCGGCAACCGGCCCTACTTCCGGCCCGCGGCCACGGCGAGCCGCGGGCAGGTCGCGAAGATGGCGGCCCTGGCGTTCTTCCCCTGATCGGGTCACACGCGGGCGCGGGCTGCCTGAATCTAAAGAGGCACCGCCGGCCCCACGGCGCCGGGTGAGCTATAGCCCAGAACGCCTACCCGGCGCCGCCGGCGGGTTCCGTCCGCCCGCGCAGGCGCAGCAGCCGCTCGAATAACTGCGTGCGCCAGATTGTCCGCACGACAAGCGCCCACGCGCCGGTCACGCCGGTCAGCAGCAGGAGATCGGCGAGCGGTAGGGGCGTCAACCCGTAGAAGTCGTGCACGAGCGGCACATACATGGCGACACCGTAGAGCCCCAGCATCGCCAGCGCCGCCCCGGCGGGGCGCCAATCGCCGCTGAGCGCATCGCCTGCTACCCAGGCCGGTGTGGGTGGCTCGACAAACACGACCAGCACCAGGCCGCACAGCAGCGCGATGGTGGTCAGTGCAGCCTGGGCCAGGCCGAGATCGCCCGTTTGCACCAGGTACACCAGATAGACGGCAAAGCTGACGGCGCTCACCGTGAACGCGGCGGGCACCACGAAGTGGAGCACCGAGCGCAAGACGCTGCCGGGCGGGAGGTCGGGCCGGGCCCAGGCCGCGATCGCCATCGTCGGGATCCCCACGCTGAGTAAGGTGATCAGCGAACGCAGCTTCGGCGTCGTGGGAAAGGCCACATCGACGATGGCGGCGAAGAGGATGACCAGCACGATATAGAACGTGTGAGCCAGCACCAGCCGCATCACGTCTTGCATCCCGCTGATGATGCGCCGCCCCTCCTGCACCGCTGCGGGCAGGATGGCGAACGAGTCGTCCAGCAACACGATGTCGGCCACACTGCGGGTCGCCTGGCTGCCGCTCTGCATCGCGACGGCCAGTTGCGCGCGCTTCAGCGAGAGTACGTCGTTGACGCCGTCGCCGATCATGGCGACATAGTGGCCCTGCGCTTGGAGGCAGCGGACCAGATGTTCTTTCTGCGCGGGCGTGATCCGCCCGAAGATCGTCGCTTCCGCGGCGGCGCGGGCGAACGCGGCCTCGTCCATGTCCGCCAGATCCAGCCCCGAAACCACTTGCAGATCGCCGTGGTCTACGCCCAGCCCGGCCTGCCGCGCCAGGGCGGCGACGGTCTGCGGATGATCGCCGGAGATGATCTTCAGGTGGACGCCCGCCGCCGCGAAGGCCTGGAGCGTGTTGTGGGCTTCGGCCCGTAACTCGTCGCGCAAGCTCACCAACCCCAGGGGGATCAGGCCGCCGGGTAAGACCGGCTCGCCATCGGGCCCGCGTAACTCGACAGGATCGGCGCAATAGGCGAACAGCAGCACGCGCAAGCCCTGGTCGGCCCAGGTGGCGGGCCGCGGGCCGAGATCGCTACCCGGCTGCAAATTCGGCTCCAGGATCTCCGGCGCACCGAGCACGTAGACGCCGGGCCCCGCGCCGCCGGCAAAGATCACCGCCGACCACTTCTGCGCCGACGAGAAGACCACTTCCTCGCGCACCGGGCGGGCCTGCCCGGCGCACGCGGCGCCTAGCGCCTCGGCGGTGCGGTTGCCGGCGGAGATACTGGCGATGTAATCGCCCAGGAGGCGGGTCAGTTCCTGCTCAGGGATGCCCAGCGGCACCAGGTCCGCGAGCTTGAGCGTGTTGCTGGTCAGGGTGCCCGTCTTGTCCAGGCACAGCACGGTCACGTTGCTCAAGGACTCGACGGCGTTAATCTGCTGGATCAGCGCGCCTTTGCCCGCCATGCGCAGGGCGCCCATGGCATAGGTCACGGTGATCATGGCGAACAGCCCTTGCGGCACCAGCGCGACGAGCACGGCGGCGATCTGCACCTGCTGCACCACGGGGATCGGATTGATCAGGTAGGCCAGGCCGAGCAATAGCCCCAATAGCAGCACCAGCACCACCAGCAACCGCACGACAAACTCGACATCGCACTGCAGCGGCGTCTTGACCTGGCGGAAAGCCCGCGCGCTCGCCGTGATCTGGTTCGCCAGGCTGCCCGCCCCAACCTGGCGCGCGACATAGCGCGCACTGCCCGTGACGCAGAAGCTGCCCGAGTAAACCGCATCGCCGGCCTGCTTGGGCACGCGATCCGACTCGCCGGTCAGCAGCGACTCGTCGACCTCCATGCGCCCGCCCCGGACGACCGTGCCGTCGAGCACGATCTGGTCGCCGGGCCGCACGATCAGGAGGTCGCCCAGCACCAGCGCGCTCGGGTCCACGCTTTGCTCGCGGCCCTCGCGGATGACCGTTGCCTGGGGTCGGGTGAGCAGCGCGATATGGTCGAGTTGCCGCTTCGCGCGTACCTCCTGGCCCACCCCAACGATCACGTTGAGCAAGACGATGCCGGCCGTCATGAAGGCGTCGTCGGGCCGGCCCAGCAGCACCAGGCCGATGCCGATCATGAACAGCACGATGTTGATGAAGGAGACGGCCTGGGCGCGCAGGATCTGCGGATAGGTGCGACTGGTGGTGAGCGGCGCGTTGTTGCCCTGGCCCGCGGCGCGCCGGGCGCGGACCTCGGACTCGGATAAGCCTTGTTCCGGGCAGCCAATATCGCCGGTCGTTACCGGGGCCGGCGCGAGATCGAGGGCCATCGGCGATCTCCCTTTTCTAGTCTGTATCCGACGCCGCCGGATGACCGGCGCGATCGCCATGCCAACATTGCCGAGTCTAGTATCGGTCGCCCAGGTATATAAGGCGGCATATACCGGGCAACAAC
>CBJNAR010000734.1:0-2988 GCA_966434075.1 uncultured bacterium | reverse complement strand
GTTGCGGATGTGGGTGCTCGCGCCGTCCTTCGCCGGAGCGGCGCCCAGCACCCCGCGCAGCGCGCGCAGGTGCGCGTAGAACTGGTCATCGGCCTCGCCCGGCAACGCCTCCGGCCAGACCTTCTCGGCGATAGTCTGGCGCGACGCCCCGTCCGGCCCGGCCAGCAGCAGGTAGACCAATAGCAACTTGGCCCGCTTGCGCCGCCACTCCCGCTCGTCCACCCTGGCATCGCCGCGCGCCAACTGCAAGCCGCCGAACATCGCGATGCGCAGGATGCCCGTCGTCCGGCGGACGAGGCCGGCCAGTACCGCCTGCGCGGTGTCGCGCACAGCCAGGTCGGTGTCGGCGCCAAAGGCTTCGAGCAGCGGAATGTCGTCGGCGACGGCGTGGCGGCCCAGGAGTTCGACCAACCGGCGTCGGACCTGCGGGTCGCCGGTATTGTGCAGGCGATAGCCCAGAACTTCGCCGGGCGACAGGTCCTGGAGCGGGCTCCCGTTGGGCGGCGCGAGGGGCGCCCGGCTGCCGGTATCGCCCGCGCCGGCCTGCTCGCGCACCATATTGACGGCGGCGAGCGCCCCGTCCACATCCCCGGCGGCGAGGAACTGTTGTGCGGCGGCGATCCAGGCGCCCGTACCGGCGAAGTGGGCCGCAGCCAGGCGATGCAACCGCAGCTTCTCCTCGTGCCCGTACATCTCCGTCAGCCGGGTCGCCAGGAACTCGCAGAAGAGCGGGTGGTAGCGAAAGACGGCGGGTTCCAGGCCGATGCGGCGCAACAGGATATGCTCGCGCTGCGCCTGGGCGATGAAGACCTCGCTGCCGCTTCTTTCGCTCAGCACATCGGCGGCGGGCACGGTGATCTCGTCGAGGACGGCGGTGCGCAGCAAGAAGGAATAGAGCGGTTCGCCGGCCGCGGCCAGAACCTCCTCGCCGAAATAGGCGTACAGGTCGTCGGAGATGCGGCGCGCGATCTGGGCGCCTGCCGCGTCGCCGTGCCGGCCGGCGAGATGCTCCTCGGCCAGGAGCTCGTGCGCGATGTGCAGGCCGAGCGGCCAGCCTTCCAGCTTTTCGACCAGCCGGGCCAGCGCCTGCCGGTGCGCCGCGCGGGCCAGGAGCGGGAAGGCGCGGATGGCCTCGCTCGGCAACAGGCGCAACTCCTCTTCGCCGATGGTCGTTACGCCGCCGTAGCCGCGCAGCCGGGCGATGGGCAGCCCGGCGCCCAGGTCGCGCCGGCTGCTGACCGCCAGGACCACGCCCGCGGGGAGCGCCCGCATCAGGAAGCCGAGCGCCCGGTCGATGGCCGGGTGCCCGGCCACATAGTGCAGGTCGTCGAGCACGATCAGCAGGCGGGGACGGCCCGCGCCGGGCGGCGGACCGCCGGGGTCCCCGCCGAGTGCCGTCTCCAGGGCCGCCACCAGCGGTGAGACCAGGCTTTCCACGGTGACGCTGTCGCTCGCGGCTTCCAGCGCCGGGTCGGTCAGGGCGAGCGCGGGCGCCGGTGCGCCGGGAGGATGGCGCGCAAAGCCGGGCAGCGCGCTGCGCAGGCCCGCGTCGAGGTAGGCGAGGAAGACCGGCAGGGCGCGGTCGCCGGGCGAAAGATTGTACCAGACAACCGGGGTGCCCTGGGCGCCCAGGTGGGCCGCCCACAGCGCCAGCAGCGTGCTTTTGCCGTAGCCGGGCGCCGCGGTCACCAGAATCACCTTCCCGGTGGGGGCCGCGCTGCCAGCGGCGGTGTCCAGCCGCAAGAGCAAGGGGGCGCGATCGATCACGTCCCGGCGCGCGCCGGGCGGGCGCAATTTGCTCTTGAGAATCGTGAACATGCCCTATTTTAGCATATAGCGGGCAGGGCAGGATCCCGCCGCCGGGGCGGCCCGTGCTTGACACCCTCCGAGCACGGGCGGTATAATTCCAAGGTTCTGCAACTGGTGCTGAACGCATCCGTTATCTATGATGCGTGGTTTATTTTGCTCCGCGCTATTTGTGCCTGGTTCTGAGTTCTGAGGAGGACCGCTCCATTTTTCTGGCCCGCACCCGTGATTTAGTCACGTACCGTGACCTGCTGCGCAACCTGGTGGTGCGCGATCTCAAAGTCCGTTACCGCGGCTCCTTCATCGGGTTCCTCTGGTCGCTGCTGAACCCGTTGCTGATGATGGGCGTCTACTGGTTTGTCTTCACCAAGCTGCTCAAGTCCGACAAGCCCGAGTTCCACATTTTCGTCTTCGTTGCGCTGCTGCCCTGGAACTGGTGCGCGTCCAGCGTGCTGGGGGCCATCACGAGCATTGTCGGCAACGCCCACCTGATCAAGAAGGTCTACTTCCCCCGCGAGTTGCTGCCGCTCAGCGTGGTCATCGCCAACGGCATCAACTATCTGTTCGCGCTGCCGGTGCTGTTCTTGCTGATCGCCCTGGCCGGCGAGGGCCCCGAGTTGCGCTCCATGGAAGACCACACCCAGCCGGTCACCAGCGTGGCCTTTGCGCCTGATGCCCAGATGCTGGCATCGGCGAGCGACGACGGCACGGTGCGGCTGTGGCGCACGCGCGACGGCACGGCCCTGCCCGTGCTCAACAGCCATAGCGGGCGCATCCATACCGTCGCCTTCGCGCCCGACGGGCAGATGGTGGCCGCAGGCGGCGACGACAGCAATGTGCGGCTCTGGAATGCGTCCAATGGCGCGCTGGTCCGGGTGATCGAAGCACGCAACCGCGGGGTGACGAGCGTGACCTTTGCCCCCGACGGCCAGACCCTGGCCGTCGCCGGGGTGGACGGCTCGGTGCGGCTCTGGTCGGCGCTCGACGGCGCGCTGGTGCGCGCCCTCGGTCCCGCGCGCAAGGTGATCTGGGCGACGGCCTACTCGCCCGACGGGCAACTGCTGGCCGGCACCGGCGACGATGCCCGTGTCCATCTCTGGCGGGTGGCCGACGGCGCCGAATTGCGAACCCTGGCCGGGGCCACGCAACCCCTCGCCAGCGAGGCCTTTGACCGCGACGGGC
>CBJNAR010000733.1:0-2991 GCA_966434075.1 uncultured bacterium | reverse complement strand
TCTACCATAAGATCCTTCATAACGCTGAAGCTGCTTTAACAGGCCAAATTCTGATAGCTGACGGCTGACCGCTGACGGCTAAATATGCAGCAGCAAACTCGCCAGCAGCGCCGTGCGCGGGGCCAAGTCCGCGATGGTGACGTACTCGTGGTCGGTGTGGGCGCCGTCGCCGCAGGCGCCGAGACCGTCCAACGTGGGCACGCCGAGGGCGGCGGTGAGGTTGCCGTCGCTGGCGCCGCCGGTGGCTGTCTCCTGCAAGTCGAGACCGATCTCGCGGCCCAGGCGGCGGGCCAGATCGAACAGGCGCACTGTGCCCGGTGGGCGCTCCATCGGCGGGCGGTCCACGCCGCCGGTCACGGTGACAACGGCGCCGGGCAACACCGGTTGCAGGCCCAGGATGCGGTCGCTGATGCGCCGGGCATCGTCCCAGGTGGTGACGCGCAGATCGACGTGCGCCGTCGCCTCGGCGGCCACGGTGTTCACCGCCGTGCCGCCGCTGATCTGGCCGACGTTGACCGTGACGCCGCGCTGGTAGTCGGTGAGCGCGGTCAGGGCCAGGATCTGGTGGGCCAGTTCGGCGATGGCACTCACCCCGGCGGCGTGATCGACGCCCGCGTGGGCGGCGCGGCCCTGCGTGGTCACGGTGAACATGCCGGTGCCCTTGCGCGCCGTCTTCAGCGCCCCGGTGCCCGCGGCGGGTTCCAGCACCAGCACGGCGGCCGCCTGCCGCGCCGTCCCCTCGATCAGCGCCCGCGAGTCGTAGCTGCCGATCTCCTCGTCCGCCGTGCTGATCAGGACCACCGGGCGGGGCAGGGGCCGGCTCGTCGCGATCAGGGCGTGCAGCGCGGCGCCCGCCATCAGCAGTCCCGCCTTCATGTCGTAGCCGCCGGGGCCGTAGCAGCGGCCCTGCTCTACGCGCGGCAGGTTGTGGGCCAGGCTGCCGAGAGGGTGGACCGTGTCGTGATGGCCCAGCAGCAGGATCGGCGCGGCGTCGGCGGGGCCGGGCCAGCCGGCACGGACCAGCGCGCCATGCGCCCGCCCCGGCACCACGTCTACCTGCGCCCCCCGCGCCGCCATGTAGGCGCCCACGATCTCGGCCATGCGCGTCGTCGCCGCCGGGTCGGTCGAGGGCGATTCCACGGCGCACCAGACCAGCAGGTCTTCGACCAGCGCTTCGGTTTGTGCGGTCAGGGCCGCGAGCAAGTCTTGCAACAGAACCTCCTGGGGTTAGGGACGAAAGCTCTCGCTGTGGAGGGTCACGGCGGCCAGCGCGGCGCGGTCCACGGTGACGCCCAGGCCGGGCGCGGTGGGCACGGTGATCGTGCTGTCCGGATTCAGCGTGAACTCCGGCGTGGCGATGTCGTGCTTGTAGTAGCGGTTGCTGGCAGAAATGTCGCCGGGCAAGGTGAAGCCGGGCAGACTGGCGATGGCGAGGTTGGCCGCGCGACCGATACCCGTCTCCAGCATCCCGCCGCACCAGACCGGCACCTCCCGGCTGCGGCACAACTCCTGGATCGCCCGCGCGGGCAGCAGGCCGCCCACGCGGCCCACCTTGATGTTGATGATCCCGCAACTGCCCAGGTCGAGCGCGGCACGGGCGTCGGTCACGCTGTGGATGCTCTCGTCCAGGCAGATCGACGTGGCAAGTTGGCGCTGCAACAGGCTGTGCTCGTAAATGTCGTCGTGGGCCAGCGGCTGCTCGATCATGATCAGCTTGAAGGCGTCGAGCTGGCGCAGCAGGCCGGCGTCGGCCAGTGTGTAGGCCGAGTTCGCGTCGGCCATTAGCGCCACGTCGGGGAAGGCTTCGCGCACGGCGGCGACGTAGGCCACGTCCTTGCCCGGCTTGATCTTCAGCTTGATGCGCCCGTAGCCCTCGGCGATGAACCCGGCCACCACGTCGCGCAGCGCCTCCGGCGACTCCTGGATGCCCACGCTCACGCCCACGGGCACGCGGTCGCGGGTGCCGCCGAGATAGGCCGACAGCGATTGCCCGGCCTGCGCGCTGAGCAGCGCCGCCGCCGCGCCTTCGAGCGCCGCCTTCGCCATGTTGTGCCCCCGCACCCAGGCCCAGCGGCTTTGTAAATCCTCCAGATCGGTCAGCGGGCGGGCAAAGACGAGCGGGATCAGGTAGCGGGTCAGGATCGTCCAGCAGGTGTCCAGCGTCTCGTAGGAGTAAGACGGCTCCTCGAAGGCCACCACCTGGCCCCACCCGGCGCCGTCCGCCGCCCGCATCTCGACGGTGATCGTCTCGCGCACGACATCGCGCCCGAAGCTGGTCTCGAACGGCGTGACGAGCGGCATGGCGATATGGGTCAATGTAATCTGTTCTATCGTGGTCATGGTGTCTCCTGGCGGCGCCTGCCCTGCTGCGTAGCTCCGGGGGATGGGACGGGGGCCTGACTGCGACAATTATACCCCGTGCAGCGCCCGGCTGCCAACCGGGCCGGTAGTCTCCAGCGGCTATCGCGTGTATAATCAGAGTGATCAAGAGGAGCAATGCGCGTGGTCCGGCCAGCCAGTTTACCGCAACCGCTAACCAGTTTCATCGGGCGCGAACAGGAAATCGCCGCCATCCGGCGCCTGCTTGCCGGCGCCCGGCTGCTCACGCTGACGGGGACGGGCGGCAGCGGCAAGACACGCCTGGCGCTACAGGTGGCCGCCGCGGTCGCGGATGACTTCCGCGACGGCGTGCTGTTCGTGCCCCTGGCCGCCCTGCACGACCCGGCCCTGGTCGTCCCCACCATCGCTGGGGCGCTCGGTCTGACCGAAGCCGGGGGCCGCCCCCTGGTCGAGAGCCTCAAGCAGCACTTGCGTGACCGCCAACTGCTGCTGGTGCTCGACAACTTCGAGCAGGTGAGCGAGGCCGCGCCCGTCGTCGCCGACTTGCTCGAAGCCTGTCCGGAGGTCCGCGCCCTTATCACCAGCCGGGCGGCGCTGCGTGTCTACGGCGAGCAAGAATTCGCCGTGCCGCCGCTGGCCCTGCCGCCCGAG
>CBJNAR010000732.1:0-2993 GCA_966434075.1 uncultured bacterium | reverse complement strand
GGAACAAGAACTCGCTCTCCAAGCACGATCGCGAACTGTTGGCGGATGCCCAGGCCAGCGGCAGCAGCACTGTCACCATGTTGATCGCGTCGGTTCCCGGCGGGAATAACACCGTGATTCGTGGCCTCACCAACCTCGGTGCGACCGTGCGCTATCAGGACGGCGACGTCAGCTATATTCGCGCCGTGGTGCCGACGGCCAAGGCCGAAGCGGCCGCCCAACTTGCCGGTGTCCAGGCGGCCAACCTGGACGAGGTGATCCCGTTGGACGACCCGGCGCCCGAAGCCGCGAGCGAAACCCCGAACGTGGACCCGCCCGGCTCCGGCACGCCGCCCCAGAACCCCTATATGCCCACCCAGGACATCGGCGCGCCGCAGTTCGTGGCCGCCCACCCCACCTATGACGGGCGCGGCGTCAAAGTCGGCATCCTCGACACCGGCATCGACCTGCTCACGCCCGAACTGCAGACCGCCAAGGCCCTCGACGGCACATCCATCCGCAAATTTGCCGATTGGGTGACATTCACCGACCCTGTGAGCGACGGCGACCCGACCTGGATCAACATGAAGGACCAGGTCACCGCCAGCGGCGGCACCTTCAGCTATGAGGGCGTGACCTATACCGCGCCCGCTAACGGCTCGTACCGGGTCGGTCTGTTCAACGAGGCCAGCCTCGGTGCAGGCAGCGAATACGGCATCGGCTGCGGTGCGGACCTCGACCGCGACGGCGTTTGCGGCGAGACCTTCGCCGTGCTCTGGAACACTACCAGCAACAACGTGTGGGTCGATGCGAACCACAACCGCAGCTTTGCCGACCAGGCGGCGATGACCGATTACAAGGTCCGCTACGACATGGGCACCTTCGGGACCGATAACCCGGCGACGGCGATCCGCGAAACCGTGCCCTTCGTCGTGCAGACCGACGGGCGCAACAAGTACGTCAACATCGGCATCGTCTCCGGTGCGCACGGCACGCATGTCGCCGGCATCGCCACCGGCAAGGGCTTCTTCGGCGGGGCCTTCAACGGCGCGGCGCCCGAAGCGCAGGTCGTGTCGATCCGTGTCTGCTTGTTCGTCTCCGGCTGCACCGCGCACGCCCTGGTCGAGGGCATGGTCTACGCCGAAAAGCAGGCCAATGTCGACGTGATCAACATGAGCATCGGCGGCCTGCCCGCGCTGAACGACGGCAACAACACTCGCGCCGTCATCTACAACCGGCTGATCACCCAGTACAAGGCGCAGATGTTCATCTCCGCCGGCAACGACGGCCCCGGTGTCAACACCATCGGCGACCCGGCGGTGGCGACCAATGTGATGGCTATCGGCGCTTACGTGACCAAGGCGAGCTGGCTGGCGAACTACGGCGCCGATGCCGCCAAGGACGAGGGGCTGTTCGTCTTCTCGTCGCGCGGCCCGCGCGAGGACGGCGGATTCAAGCCCAATATCGTCGCCCCCGGCTCGGCCGTCTCCAGTGTTCCGGCCTGGCAGCCGGGGCAGCCCGTCGCCGGCACCTACAACCTGCCGCCTGGTTACGGCATGTTCAACGGCACCTCGATGGCGGCCCCGCAGGCCACCGGCGGCGCGGCCTTGCTGATCAGCGCGGCCAAGCAAAACAACGTCCAGTGGAAGCCCGACCAGTTGCGCCAGGCGATCAACTCCAGCGCCCGCTTCATCGCCGGCTACGGCGCCTATGAGCAGGGCAACGGCCTGTTCCGGGTCGGCGCCGCCTGGGATCTGCTCAAGACCAACATCAAGACGGTCGGCATCACCAGCAGCGCCCCGGTGAACACGATCATCAGCCAGTTCCTGGCGACTCCCAACGTGGGCACCGGTATCTATGAGCGCGAAGGCTGGAAGGCCGGTGACACGGGCACGCGCACGGTTACCTTCACCCGCACCACGGGCGGCTCCCGCGCCATCACCTACAACCTGACCTGGGTCGGCAACGACGGCACCTTCAGCAGCGCCGGCTCGATTGCTCTCCCGCTCAATCGGCCGGTTAGCCTCCCCGTCAACATCAATGCCGGCGGGGATGGCGTGCACAGCGCCATCCTGAACCTGGACGACCCCGCCACCACCGGCGTGGACTACGGGGTGCTGAACACGATCGTCGTCGCCGGGCAGTTCAGCGCAGGCAACAACTTCACCGTCAGCTACAACGGCGCCGCCGACCGGCCCGACAAGGCCAGCTTCTTCTTCTATGTCCCGGCCAACACCCCGGCCTTCAAAGTCGACGTGACTGACGTTACGGGCCGCGTGCGCCTGTTGCGCTTCCACCCGTACGGCATCTCGATCGATAACACCAGCACGACGCCCTACCAGACCGGAGGCGCACAGAGCCGCACCCTGTCCAACCCGCAGGCGGGCGTCTGGGAAATCACGGTCGATACCTCGCGCACCTCGCTGGTCAGCCCGGCCACCTTCACCGTCGCCGGCTCGATCCTGGGCGTGGATATCACCCCCTCGGCGTGGGTACAGGATCCGGCGGTCGTCGGCACAACCTACAACCAGAACTTCAGCTTCACCAACCGCTTTGGCGCCTTCACGGGCGGCGCGGTGGGCACGGCCCTGGGCAGCGCCTTCAGCGCCCACCCGACGATTGCCGCCGGTGGCGACCCGCAGCAGTACCCGATCAATGTACCCGCCGGCTCAACCTCGCTCTCCGTGCGCATCGGCAATGCGTCCGACAATGGCGCTGACCTGGATCTGTACCTCTTTGACTGCCATACGGGTAGTTGCATCCAGAAAGTCACCAGCACCAGCAGCACGGCCAACGAGGCAGTAGCGGTGGCGAACCCGGCGGCCGGCATCTGGGTGGCGCTGGTCGATCCCTACGCGGTTCCGTCCGGCAGCACCACTTATGACTACCTGGATGTGGTCGCCAACCCGGCCTTTGGCGCCGTGAGCGTAATAGATGCGGCTGCCCCGCACGGCAGTAACACGACCTGGACAGCCCCGGCCAGTGTGACGGCCAATGCTGCGCCGGGCACGGGC
>CBJNAR010000731.1:0-2996 GCA_966434075.1 uncultured bacterium | reverse complement strand
GGTCGATGCCCTGCTGGATCAGGTTGAGCAGGAAATTGTCGCTGTTCTGCCCGGCTGGGGTCGGCGGCACTTTGTCGCCCAGCAGCGCCTTGACCAGGCCGGTCAGCACCGTCTGCGCGAAGGCGGCGCCCACGTCGATCTGGCCCGCCGAGCCGGTGCCGCCGCCCTGCGTGCGGGTGTAGGGTTGGGGCATATTGGCCGTGCTGCGTGCGCCGCTCATGGCGGCGCCGAGCAGGCCCTGGATGGCCTGGTTGTAGGTCAGCCCCTGCTCGACCGCGCCGGTGTAGGCCATCGTGGCGGGGATCAGCACGTCGATCATCGTGCCCATGCCCGGCTGGGCGGGGTTATCGACGCGCACGCCTTCGAGCAGGTCGGTGAGCAGCGTCCCGAGGTCGGCCAGACTGAGGCCGGCTTGGCCCATAAAGTGCGGCGCCGCGTAGCTCAGACCCTGGCCGAAATAGCGCGACGCCCGGCCATAGGCGGGATCGGCGAGGATCTGCCCTGCCAGTTGCAGTTCCTTGCCGGCATTACCGATGCCCGCGGCGACGACGGCGTCGGCGGCATCGCCAAACGCGCGGGCCATGCGGTCGCCGTGTCTGGCGTCGCCGCCGAAACTCGACAGGCCGTTCAACCGGCCCCGCTCCTGGTAGAGGGTAGCCGCGATCATCTCCAGGACCTTGGCAACGGGGACCTGGGCCGCGCCGGCGCGCTGTTCCATAAAACGTGCCTCCTGCCTTTCGCGTTAGGATCGGGAGTCTTTCTCGCGCACCCGGATGTGCAGTTCCCGCAGCGCCTGTTCGGGCACGGGAGACGGCGCATCGGTCATCAAATCGGTGGCTGATTGCGTCTTGGGGAACGCAATAACGTCACGGATGTTATCCTTGCCCGCCAGCAGCATGACGATGCGGTCGATGCCGGGGGCGATGCCGCCGTGCGGCGGCGCGCCATACTCGAAGGCTTCGAGCAGGTGCCCGAAGCGGAAGGTGGCCTCCTCGTCCGAGTAGCCCATCAGGCCGAACACCTTGGCCTGCAACGCCCGCTCGTGAATACGGATCGAGCCGGTCGAAAGCTCGAAGCCGTTGCAGACGATGTCGTAGGCCGTGGCCCGCACGGCGCCAGGATCGCTGTCCAGCAGCGGGATGTCTTCGGGCATCGGCATGGTGAAGGGGTGGTGGACGGCGTCCCAGCGGTTCTCGTCGGTGTTCCACTCCAGCAGCGGCGGGTCGAGCACCCAGGCAAAGGCCAGCACGTCGTCGTCAAGCAGGTTGAGGCGGCGCGCCATCTCGACGCGCAGCTTGCCCAGCACGGCCCCGGCGGTCTCGCGCTTGTCGGCCACGAGCAGCAGCAGATCGCCCGCTTTGGCCTCCAGCGCATCGGCCATGCCGTCCACCTCGGCGGGTTGCAGATACTTCGCCGCCGACGAGCGGATCTGCCAGCCGTCGGGCGTGCGGTTCTCCAGCGCCACCCAGACGAGGCCGCGGGCGCCCGCCCGTTTGGCCTGCTCGGTCAGGTCGTCGAGTTCGCGGCGCGTGTAGCCCGCGCAGCCGGGGGCCGCGATGCCGCGCACGACGCCGCCCGCCTGCAACGCATCGCGGAACACGGCGAACTCGCTGCCGCGCACGATGTCGCTCAGGTCGTGGATCTCCATGCCGAAGCGGATGTCGGGCTTATCGGAGCCGTAGCGTTCCAGCACGTCGGCGTATTTCAGGCGCGGGAACGGGGTAGTCATGAGGCGCTTCTCGCTGACGGCGGGCACCATCTCGGTCAGCATGCCCTCGATCAGTTGCAGGATGTCCTCGCGCTCGACAAAGCTCATCTCCAGGTCCAACTGGGTGAACTCGGGCTGGCGGTCGGCGCGCAGGTCCTCGTCGCGGAAGCAGCGGGCGATCTGGAAGTAGCGGCCAATGCCGGCCACCATCAGCAACTGCTTCAACTGCTGCGGCGACTGCGGCAGGGCGTAGAACGTGCCGGGATGGACGCGGCTGGGCACCAGGTAGTCGCGGGCGCCCTCCGGCGTGCTCTTGAACAGGATCGGCGTCTCGATCTCCAGGAACCCGCGGGCATCCAGGTAGTCGCGGATGAACTTGATGACGCGATGGCGCAATTCCAGGTTGCGCTGCATGTCGCCCCGGCGCAGGTCGAGGTAGCGATACTTGAGGCGCACCATCTCGTCCGGCTCGGCGGTGCCCGCGATCTCGAAGGGCAGCGGCTTGGCCGCATTGAGGACCGTTAGCCGGTGGGCCACCACTTCGACATCGCCCGTGGCGAGCTTGGGGTTGCGCATCCCTTCGGGGCGGGCGCGCACGTTGCCCTCCACCTGGACTACGAACTCGCTGCGCACCGTCTCGGCGGTCGCGGCGGCCTCGGGCGCATCGGCGGGATTGCAGACCACCTGGGTCATGCCCCAGCGGTCCCGCACGTCGAGAAAGATCAAGCCGCCGTGGTCGCGGCGGCGATGCACCCATCCGTTCAGCAGCACGCGCGCACCGGCATCGGCGGCGCGCAAGTCGCCGCAGGTCACTTTCCGGGGCGCGTCACTCTTTGTGTCCGTATCCATACGTTGCTTTGGCTCCTGCTTTTCCAGGCCGGGAGTATAGCGTCACGCAGGGGCAACCCGCCCGGCTGCGCGGCAAGGCCCAGCACAATATCAGCGCTCATTATAGCGGTCGGGCGGTCTGCCCGTCAAGCAAGAGCATGGCATTTCTCGCATCACGCAAAAGAGGACCGGGCGGCATACCCGGTCCTCGCGTGACGGCGCGCAGCCGGCGGCTACTTGTGCCGCAGATGGGTCGCGGTGATCGGCACGGTGGGCACCACCGGTACGCGGTCGATGTCGTGCCCGGTCTCGGTCGTCTCGTCGCCGGTGTGGCCGTTGCCGTGCCCGTTGGCATGACCATTGCCGTGCCCGTTGCCGTGCCCGTTGCCCTTGCTGGTCCCGGCCACCAGGGCCGGTTCCTCGGGCCGCGCGCCCGCCGCGGGCGCGTAGACCGGGCTGC
>CBJNAR010000730.1:0-3000 GCA_966434075.1 uncultured bacterium | reverse complement strand
ATCTTAAAGAATTATGAGAAATTATTAGAAATTGATGATATTCACGCGATCCTCCGGCCCTGCCCAGATACCCCGCATGATTGTCACTCTGAGCGTAGCGAAGAGTCTCGTCCTGGGTGCCGCTGTGGCATTATTGTCACTCTGAGCGCAGCGAAGAGTCTCGTCTTGGGTGGGAACGAGACGGAGATTCTTCGCTGCGCTCAGAATGACAGGATCCGCGCCATGCACTACCGAGCGAGCGAAGAGTCTCGTCTTGGGCGCGGACGGAGTGTGCTTGTCACTCTGAGCGTAGCGAAGAGTCTCGTCTTTTGGCCTGCGAGACGGAGTGTGCTTGTCACTCTGAGCGCAGCGAAGAGTCTCGTCTTTTGGCCTGCGAGACGGAGATTCTTCGCTGCGCTCAGAATGACGGGACCGGGCGCGATGCGCTACGGCGTGCCGATCTTACTCGCGCGGCGTCCGCTCGGATACGGGCAGGGACGCCGGCACGCGCAGGCGGGCGCGGACGAGCAGGCCGCCGGCCAGCAGCCCCAGGGCCGCCAGCAGCGCGAGTCCTGCGCCGGACGGCGCCTGGCCGTTGCCCGTGCGAGGCATGCCCGGCGTGGTGCCGCCACCGCCCGGCACGGCCGTGCCCATGCGCCCGTCGAGCGCCGCCGTGATCGTGCCCGCGGACTGGATCGTGCTGGTCAGCAGTGTGCCGATGTCCACTTTCGTGTCGGTCACGTTGCTCGCCGCGGCGAACACCGGCTTATAAAACGCCGAGACGCCCGTCATGAAGTTGGTGGCGCCGATCTTGTACGTCTTGCTCAGGTCGAGCGGCGCATAGCCCGCCGCCGGGTTGGCCGGGTCGCGCAAGATTTCAATATTGGTGGCCTGCCCGTTCTGCATCTGGAAGCGGACGCCGCTCTCCTGGCAGAAGCTGTCGGTGCCGCGCTTGGAGACCACCACGTTCAGCAGATTGGCTACCTGCTGCCCGGTCATGTCGGCGGTGACGATGCTGTTCTTGTAGGGGATGGCCGTGTAGAAGGTCTCCACGGTGATCGGGCCCGGCGGGATCGAGGCGCGGAACGACGACGACGTGGAGAAGAAGGCGTTGACCCCCGCCGCCGCGCGCACCACTTCCATCGACCAGTTGCCCAGGCCCGTCTCGTCGTCCGACACGTTGTCCACGCCAAGCTCGACCGCCGCCGTGCCCAGCACCTTGAAGCGGTCGGGGTGCTTGGCCTCCAGGTCGGCCTGCATCTTGGTGACCTGGGCCGCGATCTGCGGGTCTTCGGGCTGCTGGGCGTCCATCTTCACCAGGTGCCCGCTCACGCCGGTCAGCTGGCCGCCGGTGAAGGTGAGTTGCACGTTGGAGATATAGGTCAGGTACTGGAACGGCGAGATGAAATAGGTCTTGGTGTTGGGAATCGTGGTCAGTTCGCTCTTGTAGTGCGAGTGGGTGCCCAGGATCAGGTCGATGCCGGGGACGGCCTGGGCCAGCGCGTAGTCGTCCTCGCGCAACTCGTGCCCGAACATGACCACGGCGTTGACTTTCTCGGTGTTGCGCAGGGTGTCCACGATCTGCCGGGCCACGGCGATGCGGTCGCTGAAGGTGGCACCCGGCGCGCGGTTGGCGGCGGTCACGAGGGTGCTGAAATCGGTGCCGGCCACCGCGAACAGGCCGATCTTGACGCCGCCGACCTCCTTGACGATATAGGTCTTGCCGTCCGCCGTCAGCAGCGGCTTGCCGTCGGCGCCCACGTAGTTGGCGCTGATGATGGGGTAGGTGATCTGGGCCTGGCACGCCTTGAACACGTCCTGCCCGTAATCGAACTCGTGGTTGCCGAGGGCCATGGCGTCGACCAGCCCGTTGAGCCAGGGCCATTCGGCGCACATGTATTCGTCGCTCCAGGTGGGGCTGCCTTTGTTGACCATGTCGCCGCCGTCCAGGATCAGCAAGTTGGGCGTGCTCTGCCGCTGCGCCTTGAGGTAGGCGATGCCGCGGGCGATCCCGCCCTGGTTGGGCGCGCCTTCGGAATAGAAGGGCACGGCGTGGGAGTGATAGTCGCTAAAGTGCAGAAGGGTGACGGTAGTGGTAGCCGATTGCGCGCGGGCGGCAGGCACGCCGGCCAGGCCGAGGCACGCGACCATACAGAGCGCCAGGAGCCAGTGAACTCGCTTCAACATATGACCTCCTGAAGAAACTATTAAGATGTGCCGGTAATGGCGGGCCGCGGGAACAGTGTGGGGAGCGATGCGCTATTATACAACTAACAACGCCGGGCGATGATATGGGCCGCCGCCGGGATTCTGCGGTCATGGTCCGGCTCGCCCGGTAGTGGCGTCGCATACCGGGGCACCGCCCATGCCGGCCCCAGGGAGTATAGTACATTGCACGAACTGCTCTCGTACTTCGCGCCGCGCTACGGCGTGACCCGGCTGAGCGAAATCACCTGGGTCCACGCCGTGAACACGCAGGCCCGGCTGCGCAGCGCCTGCGCGTCCGCCGCCATGATGCTGGAGTGCGATGTCCGCGCGTCGCCCGCGGGCGAGATCATCCTGGCCCACCCGCCGGACACCACCAGCGATCTGACCTTCGCGGGGCTGCTCGATGCCGTGCGGCCGCTGGACAAGGGGATCAAGCTCGATTTCAAAGACCCGGCTGTCGTGCCTGCGTGCCTGGAAGCGTTGCAGGCGGCGCCCCTGGCCCAACCCGTGCTGCTCAACGCCGATATTGTGCAGGGGCAGGGCGCGGGCCCGCCCGCGGTGGACGGCGCCGCCTTTATCGCCGCCTGCACGCGGCGCTATCCACGCGGCTTCCTGTCGCTGGGTTGGACGACCACGGCGCCGCCCGCGGGCGGATACACTGCGGCCAACGTCCGCGCCATGCTCGAACAGTGCGCTGGGCGCGCCGGGATCGTCTTCCCCGTGCGCGCGAGCCTGTTGCCCGGTGCCTGGGCGGCGCTGCAACCACTGACCCGGTTGCCCGGCGCGGTGTTGAGTTTGTGGGACAGCCGGCCA
>CBJNAR010000729.1:0-3010 GCA_966434075.1 uncultured bacterium | reverse complement strand
GCCTTCGCCCGGCTCCAGCGCGAACTGAGTGACGGCGGGGCCGGAGTTGATCTCGCGCACGCGGGCCTCGACGCCGAAGGTGGCCAGGGTTTCCTCGATCTTGCGCGCTTTCTGCATAAGATCGGTGTCGTTGACCTCGACCTCAGAGGCGCGTTCGAGCAGGTTCACGTCGGGCAGCTTCCAGAGCATGCCGGTTGGCCCGGCCACGGGCAACGAGAGTTGCTTGGCAGCGGGGACGGCGACAGGCGGGGTAGCGCCGTCGGCCTTGCCTTTCTTGCCGGGCTTCTCCGCCTCTGCCGGTTGGGTTGCCGCGGGCGGGGTCGGGACGGCGCCCAGGATGCGCGGCGGCGGCGACTCGACGACCGGCAGGGCGGGCAGCGGTTCAGTAGGGGCGGAGGCGGCGCGGGCGGCTTTGGGGTTGATGCGCGGCACGTCGGCGGGCAGGCCGTCCTGCTCGGCGGTGACACGCGGGCGGCGCGGCTGCGCGGGCGTGACGGTGATGCCGGCGGGTGGCGCCTCTGCGGCCGGGTCGGACCCGAACAGGCGCAGCAGCCCCTGCCCGCCGCGCCCCGTCATGCGCAACATGTCTCCGATGGACAGGTGGAAGCCCATGATGGCGCCGATAATCGCCAGGGCGACCAGGATGACCGAGCCGCCGAGGCGCCCGGCCAGCTTTTCGAGCGCGTCGCTGACGTAGTAGCCGGCCAGCCCGCCGGCCAGGCCGCTGTCGGCGGCGCCCAGCTTATCGTCCAGCGGCATGTGCAGCAGCCCGACCAGGGCGAGCACGATCAGGGCGATGCCCAGCGGCATCTCCCAGCGCAGGCGCTCGATCTTGAGCATGCCGGCGACGAAGAGCATGACCCCGGCGGTGGCGATGGCGACGGGCACCATCCAGGCCGCCCAGCCGAACACATGGCTCAGCAGTCCCCCCCAGATGCCCAGCACGCCGCTGTTCTCGGTGCTGTTGAGGCTGATGGCGGTGAGGATGGCGAACAGGCAGACGACCACGGCGATGATCTCGCGTTGCAGCGGCTGGGGGATGTTCAGGCTCATGCGCGGCCCGCTCGGTTTGCGCTTGGCGGGCGTGGTCTTCTTCGCCGGAGGACGGCTGGCCGAGCGCGCGGGGGTGCGACGGCTGCTCGTGGCCGCTGTGGTTTGCACGGTTTCCGGCTTGCGCCGGGCGCGCGGCGCGGCTGCGGGCGGCGCGGCTGCGGGCGGCGCCCCGGCCCCCCCTTTCCGGCTCTTGCCGTTGCCGGCCGGCGGAGTCGCGACCTTGGGCGCCGTGCCGGCGCGGGTCGAGGAACGCGTACCGGAAGTGGGAGGCATGGGTGCCGCCTTTCAGGGCGGATGATCCGCCGGTTAGAGTTCCATCACCACCGGCAATACCATGGGCCGGCGGTGAGTTTGCTCATACAGATAATCGCTCACGGTGTCCTTGATCTTGCGATTCAAGAAACTCCACTCGGTCAGGTGGGTGTGGTCGCCCCGGCCATTGCCGTTGCCGTTCCCATTGCCGTTGTGGCCGTTCAGGGTGTCGCGCACGCGCAGCTTGGTGCGTTCCAGCAGGTCTTCGGCCTCGCGGGCGTAGACAAAGCCCCGCGTCACCAGGTCGGGGCCGGCCAGCACCGCGCCGCTGCTCTTGTCGATGGTCACGATAACCACCAGCATGCCGTCGCGGGCCAGGAACTGCCGGTCGCGTAGCACGACCTGGCCGATCTCGCCCACGCTCAGGCCGTCCACCAGCACATCGCCGGCGGGCACGCGGTCCACGAGCTCTGCCGAGTGTTCGTCGACTTCGAGCACGCTGCCGTTGTCCATCAGGAAGATGTTCTCGCGCGGCACGCCCATCTGCTCGGCCAGCCGCGCATAGTGGACCTGGTGGCGGCGCTCGCCGTGGATCGGGGCCACGAAGCGAGGCCGGGTCAGGTTGATCATCAGCTTCAGCTCTTCCTGGCTGGCGTGGCCCGACACGTGGACCCGCGCCTGCGGCGGATAGACCACGTCGGCGCCCTGCGTGAACAGACTGTTGATGATGCGGTTCACGCTCGTCTCGTTGCCCGGAATCGGGGTAGCCGACAGGATGACCGTGTCGCCCGGCACGATGCTGATGTAGCGGTTGTCGCCGTTGGCGATGCGGCTGAGCGCGGCCATCGGCTCGCCCTGCGCGCCGGTGGTGATCAGCACCACGCGGTCGTCGGGCAGGTTGCGCACGTCGCCGATAGGGATCAGCGTCTCGGGCGGCGCCTGCAAGTAGCCCAGCTCCTGAGCCATGGCGACGTTGTTGTCCAGGCTGCGCCCGGCCAGCGCGACTTTGCGGCCATGATAGTAGGCCAGGTCCATGATCTGCTGCACGCGCGAGATCAGCGAGGCGAAGGTCGAGATGATGATCCGGCCCGGCGCCTCGCGGAACAGCACGTCCAAGGCGTTGGTCACTTCGCGCTCGGACGGCGTGAAGCCCGGCGTCTCGACATGCACACAGTCGGAGAGCAAGCAGAGCACGCCCTCGCTGCCCAGCCGGGTCAGCGTGGCAAAGTCGGTCTGATAGCCGTCCACCGGCGTCTGGTCGAACTTGAAGTCGCCGGTATGGATGATGATGCCTTCGGGCGTGTGGATGCCCAGGCCGCAGGCGTCGGGGATGCTGTGGCAGACGTGGAAGAACTCCACGATGAAGTTGCCCGCGTCCACTTTATCGCCCGACTTCACCTCGCGCAGGTCGGCCATCTGCATCAGCCCGTGCTCGCGCAGCTTGACTTCGATCAGGCCGAGGGCCAGCCGCGTGGTGTAGATCGGCGCAGGGATGTGCGGGTAGATGAACGGAATCGACCCGATATGGTCCTCATGCCCATGGGTGATGAAGATGCCCCGCACGCGGTGCTCTTTGCCCTTGAGATAGGTAATATCGGGGATGACCAGGTCTACCCCTAGCTGATCGGCTTCTGGGAAGGCGACGCCGATGTCGACGATGATGATGTCGTCCCACGGACCGTGCGAACCGCTCGCGAGATGCGCC